>JABLTI010000006.1 GCA_013166835.1 Promethearchaeati archaeon
AGTGCTACTTTCTTTTCCTTTGCATATTCCTTGCATGTTTTGCATCTATTTGGTCCTCTGGCACAATGTATTTTAGCCATTCGTTTGAGCACATATTTTTCAGTCATTTCTTCTCTAGCCTTTAAAATGCTATTAATAATAAAGAGAAAGGTGCTATAGAATTAATATCTTTTCGAGGTCTGACTTATTTTCGGCTGTTTTTTGTAAAAACCTGCACTATCCCTCGAGTCATACAGAACACTACAAAATTAGCCATTTTATCTAGTGTTGTGTTTACCTTATGAGTTATTTCCATGACTGTTTTTGTCCCATCAAACTCAGCGTATGCTTTCCCAAATCCTTCAAAATACTTCTTTTGTAATTCTCCCTCGAATGATTCATATTCTTCTTGTTTTATCAATTTCTTTGGCATTAATTGATCGGCTTGAATCATTAATACGATTACTTCTTTTACCATGTGCTCTTTTACGTTTTTGATTATTCTTTGGTCTATTATCTCGAGTGTTTTGTTCATTGCTTCATTATTGAAGTTTAGTCCTGCTTCGGTTAATGCTTCATTTAGTACATCTATTTCTTGTACTAATGATGGTATTTTTGTCAAACCATTTTGTGTTGGGAATAGTATTGATGAGAATCTTAAGTTTGAAGTTGAGACTATTATTGCTTGTTTTCCTTTCAAACTCACCATAGTGAATTTTTGTTTCTTTCTTGGAATGATTACTCCTTGCAAATACATATCACGAACTTGTAGGGCTATGTCCAGTGGATACATCTTGTTTCCTTCTATCCAATCTGGTAGGAATGAGCTGTTTACTTTGTCTCCTTCAAAGTCTATGAATAAAATGCCTTCCCAATTTTCTGATAGTTTTCCGACATTTCTCTGTTTTTCTACTACAAGGTCTTTGAATATTGTTCTGCTTCCACGAACTGCTGCTTTTTTCTTTCCTATATCCTGATATTCTAGCAAAACCCTATCAATTAGATCACAAAAGTTCACTGGATTTCCATAGGAAGTTCGCACTGCGAATTTCAGCATCTTTACAATTTCATCTTGATATTCCAAATAATCAACAAGTGCTACTGCTACATCTATGAATTCTGTTTTATTGACTTTTCTAATTGCTCGTCCAACGATTAGTTCTTCGCCTGTTCTGGTAGTAACTTTATCAATTTGTGCATGAGAAATTCCGGTATAGAATTCCCCTAAATGAGCTAAACTTTTCAAAAATTCCAAGTATTCACTTTTTTCTTGTGTCAATTTGTTTATGTAAGCAATTGGTCCAAGAATTATATCGAATGTCACCAAGAAGACAGCTTTCACACCCATCTCTCTCAAAATTGGCTTGGAGAAAGTGGATATCTCTAATTCTTTTATGTGTTCTTCCTCATTGGACATTCTAATTCACCCCTTCGTTGGGCGTCGTTAAACGAGGAAAGATTGTTGTCCATCACTATTGGATGTTTTGATGATAATCGGCAACTATTTCCTCTTTGACTTTCGTTCTCAAATACTTTTGAACGTTTGTATTTTTTGTCGGAGACATATTGTTCAAGCTATACTCACAAGAGTTAGTTATATAACTAACTTTTTCTGCATTTTTTGTCGTCTTTTTTTTAAAAAAAAAACTTGCTTTCTTACAATTTTCTCTAGTATATACTTTGTTTTTCTTGTTTTTAAGGTTTGTAGAAAAATTATCCTTAGATTTTTGTCGGCAGATTGTTTTCTTTTCTTCATTAATATCTCGATATTGCGGATATTTATATTTTAGAAACTGACATATCTATATGATAGTATATTCAGAGGAGCGCGTACACATGCCAGTTGAATTGGACTATTGGGCTGAGAAATTACAGAGAGCTTATACAGAGCGTGATCATAAGAAAGAATATGTTCTCAAAGCTCCAACTAAGAAAGAATACTCTCAGTCAATAAAAAACAAAGCGTTCTCAATTTTTGAATTAGATTAGAAAGTACTTTTACTTAGTGGAATTCTCTTTGATCTTTTAATCGAGCAAATATAATTTTGCAGATGCTTTTATCTATATCCTCTTTATTATCATCTGACGCTTTCAAACCGATTTTTCCTAATTCTGCGATTAATAGTGTGGTGGATTCACTTTCTGTTAATAGCAAACCTAATTCCAAGGATAATTTCTTTAACAATTTTGCTCCTGCTACAAGTTCCTCTGGATTATTAAACAACTCTTTCAGGTATTCATCTCGAACTATTATCCACAAATCCTTCTCAGAAGCTTCTTTTAGTTTTTGTCTTATATTTACTTCGGTGGTTAATTTCTGTGCATCATTTTCTTTTGCTATAGCGTTTTCAACCTTAACTGCCAAAGCAGGATCATTTTCGATGATTTTCCCTATTTCTATTCTTAAATCCTCTCCAGTAGAATACATATCCATAATTGTTTCTTCTAATAATCTTAGTACCTTTTCGTCTACACTTAAACCAGGATATTCTTTTGCTCCTACAGGTGATAATCTATACATTAATTGGACATCAAATTTCTTTAACAGTTTTGCTACATTCATCTGTGTGATTCCAAATTCATTCAATATTCTCTCGTAAAACTCCTTTGCAAAATAGGAGGGTTTCTGTTTATGTGTTTTAGTCGCGATATCGAAGTTCTCTCTCACAAGTTCACGTATTGTAGTTTGTACCTTGTCGACAGATAAACCTTCAACATTGGTTATTGTAAGTGCAATTTTATCATCTATTATGGCATCTTTTTTCGTTGCAACTCCTGAACTGCCTTCTTTCTTTTCTCCATTTGAAAACTTCATTAGATATTCGATATTTGATTTCAAATCCAATGCTTCATATTCCATAATGAGTCTATTCTCTAGAATTAATTCAGAAGCAATACGCCAATTCATTTGTGTTCTATCTTTTTTACTAATTTTGAGATGTTTTTTAATCGTTTCATATTCTTGTATTGCTTTATTTGCCCACCCTTTACTTTCTAGTTCTGAAAGAATGAATTCAATTGAGTCTATATTTGCACCAAATCTATTATATAGCTCTTCAATTATTACTTCCCCTTTCTCTCTAGCTTTTTGGCGCATATAGCAAATGATACTTACAGCAGCATCATAGAAATTAGCTCTTTTATGGTCTTGCACCCAGGAGAACAACATTGGTTTGATTGCTTCTGCTGTTATATAGGCTCTTTCAATAATATACAGAGCAGAATCTTCTTTTTCTCCTGCTAAATCGCCAAAAAGAGATTGATCTAAAGTGATGAGTTTTGTTACTCTTTTTAATAATTTCTTTGGAAAATCATTGGAAACATATTTTATCCAAAATCCTTCTTCCATGGAGAATCGGATTAGAAATGAATAAATGTCAGGTAATTCGTATTTTGCTTCCTTTAATCGGCTTATCTCGTTTTTAAAGTAATTTGCGGATAATTTTCGAGGGATATCATATTCAAATTCAAGGACAAAAACAACTTTTGCTATTTCATCTTGTAATTTGAATTCTTTAACGATATCTTTTATCTCATTGTCAGGAACTACTACTGTGCGTTCTAGAATTCGATCTTGGTCAGCTGTTTTGATTTTATTGAACGCTTCCACTGCTTCTCTTAAAACCTCTTGACTTGCAAGGTCACCAAGATCACGTTCCAACATTTGCTTGTTTTACTCCGTTTATTTGAGTTTTTTACATTCATTTGCTATTACCAATTCCTCTAAAATAGCAAGTATACTTTTTCAATTACTTAACTAATTGTAAGGTAATTTTAAAATACAAATGGTATCGGCAAATTGCTCTTGTTATGGAATATATTTGATGAAAACAGCTAAAAAAGTGATTAGTCAAAAATCTCTGATTGTTCTTCTTTGACATTCTCTTCTTTATTCTTTTGTTTTTCTTCTTCTTCACTTTTTCTGGAAAAATAAATCACTACAAAGAAGAATCCACAACCAAGGAGAAAGACTCCAAAAACAATCCAGAGTGTTACTTCAAGAAGTGCTAGAACAATAGCTAGAACCCAACAGAGTATTATAACTACTAGCATCAGATCGAAAACCAAAGCTAAACCGACATCTTTTGCATCTTCTTTTAGTGTAGACATTTCTCTCACTTCACCTACTGATAGGTTTGTTAGTGTTTATTGCTTTTTTAGTTTTTGCCAAGAATTAAAATTAACTCTAGAATGCTACTTTTAAGCAACAAAATTTTAAATTCCTATGTTGTAATATTATTAGTTTATTAGATATAAACAGGAGATAATAATGTACCAATATTTCATTGCACCCATTATTGGATATCTATTGGGTTCTATACCTTTTGCATGGTTAATTGTGAAACTCGTTACAGGAAAAGATGTTCGCAAAGAAGGTTCAGGTTCTGTTAGCACAAGAAATACTGTCCGAACGGCTGGTTATTTCTGGGCAATTCTAACAGCTTCTCTTGATGTTACCAAAGGATTTCTTGCTGCGTTTCTGGTACGATTTTATTTTACTCAACTACCAGTGGCATTATCTGATGATATGTCAATCTTATGTACTGCCCTTGCAGGAATAGGAGCATTTGCTGGACATTTATGGATGCCCTGGTTAGGATTCAAAGGTGGAAAAGGATTCGCCGTTTTTTCAGGAGCATTAATTGTGCTTAATCCATATGGAATTTTAGTTTGGTGGTTAAGTCTTCCAATTTTCCTAATTATTATCAGATACAGCTATCTTGGAGGATTAAGTGCAACCATATCTGCAGCTCTTTTAGGTATGTTCTTCTTCATTTTCGGGCATGCAAATGGAATCCCTAATGACTATTGGAGTGATTGGGGTGTTATGGTTCATGGTTTTGGATGTGTCGTTGTGCTTTTACTCCGGCTGATTCCTGATTTCAAAGCTATGAAAGCAGGCGAAATCAAACGCTGGTCCGGTATGAAAGTTTCACAATGGATGCGGTAAAAGATAAAAACAGAAATTAGCAGTTTGTTTACTGCTTTTTTCTTCACTTTATTCTGAGAAGAAATTTGAGCATTTTACTATCAATTTATTTAGTTTTCATGATTCTATCATGAGCTTTCTTATTTTTAGGCAATGTAAATTTAAATGTCGAACCTTTGTTTTTTCCATCTGATTCAGCTAATACTGTGCCCCCGTGAGCTTCTACAAGGCTTTTCACCACAGCTAATCCTAAACCCGAGCCAGGACTTTTCGGATCTACTTTTACATATTGTTCAAAAATTCGTTTCAAATCTTTCTTGTATATTCCTAATCCGTTATCAATCACTGAAATTTCTATGAAATCTTTATTCAGATTCTTTGCAATAATTCGAATATTACTATCTTTTTCTGTGAATTTAATCGCATTAAGAACTAGATTCTTAATTATTCTTACAACTTGTTCTTTGTCGCACCAGGCACTTAATTTATCTGGAATATCGTGTGACACAATGAATCCCTTGTCTATTATTACAGATCCAACAGCAGTTAGAGAATCAGATACAATGGCTCTTAGTTGGTATTGTTTGTGTTTCAGTGTGTATCCTTGAGTTTCTAAGGTGGAATGATCCATGATTTCGAGAATACTTCGTGAAACATTTGCTAGATTGTTTCGTAAGTATTCAATGGTTCCAAATACTTCATCACCAAGCTCTCCCAACTGTCCTAAGAGTATTTGATCTAATAATTCTTTTGAGCTTCTTAATGGATCCAGTAATCCTGTTGAGGTTACCTCCATGAAATTTGAGCGCTCTCTATTTACTTCTTGGAGTTTTTCGTTAAGCTCTTCTAGTTTTACATAAGAAGTTGTTAGCTCTTCTTCTTGTAATGCAAGCTTTGTTACATCTTCACATAGTGCTAGGATCTCTGTGATTTCTCCTTCCTTATTAGCCATAGGAACGACTTTCAAACTTATAATTGTGAATGGCTGAGGGAATTTTACGTCTACGTTTTTTATCTTTAATCGATTAACATCCACTTTTTCTCCAGATAAACCCTTTTTGAATAATTTAATCAAGGAAACTGGAAAAGCAGCTTTTTGTTTGTCTTTCTTGCCTTTTATGATATCAGCACCAACAAGATCATTTCTTTTCTTCTCTGCCATAATTTCAACTAAAGGATTCAAACCAGTCAATATGCCCTTAGAATTAATTGTTAAAATCGCAATTGGGGAATTTTCTATGATATTGTCTAATTCTTGTCTTGTTCTTCTGAATTTCTCTTCAGGAACTAAGGCACTAAAGAGTGCTGAATGTAATTTATACATGTCTGGAACAGAGGTTAATTGTTCATCTCCGATTGCTATTGTTGGTAATGACATTATATCGTATTTTTCAGCTAGTTCAGGTTCCTCATCAATATCCACTTTTCTATAAGTAATTTTTCCACTATAGGATGCTAAAACTTCTTGAAGTACTTCCTCTGCTGGTGCACAGTACACACAGTCTTTTGAAGTGAAAAGGTAGATTTCTGTGTAAATGGTAGTTGTATCAGCAATAATAGATGCTAGTTGTTCATAAAGTTCGAGGAGATTATTATATAGTGTTTGCAATTCCATATTTTTATTACGCAATTCTCTTTCGACAATTTTCCGATCGCTAATGTCAGTTATAATAGCATATGTTCCAATAGATTCCCCATCAGGACCTAATATTGGTGTTCCGCTAATTAGCACCGGAATTTTCGAACCTAATTTTGATCTGAAAGAAATTTCATACTGTGATGTTTTCTTTTCGGTAAATCTTTTTTCTGATTCTCGACTTACTCGAGCACGATCTGATTCCATAACTATGTCAATGGAATTCATACCAAGTAATTCATCTTCCTTGTACCCAAGCATTTTGCAGATTTTTGGATTAACATAGATTATGTTGAGATTCATATCAGAGGCTACGATTCCTTCAGGCATAGTATCAACTAAAGTCTTGTACCATCCACTAGAAGTGAGGATCTTTTCCAAAATAGGATGAGTCTTGAAATCACTCTCTCTATTTATATCGGATTTCACTATTGGTAGCTCCGGGTACAAAACATAGAGTACATTGAATATACTCACAGAATTTTGACCATTTTTCTCAAATAAATCTTCTGCTTTAGTACTTTTCGACGAAATATTGCTTTTTTTGCTTAATAAAATTTATCCCGAGACTTTAATGGTCTTTCACTTTTCCATTACTTTCATCTTGTTTTATGCTTTTTTCAGTTCTTTTTTGCTGTTCGCCCCAAGCCCCTCCACCAGGGGTTTCTATAACGATTAGTTCTTCTGCGTTCACTGTTGTGGTTGTTTTACCTGGTAAGATTATTTTTTTACCATCAGTTTTAATGACATAATAGATTCCTTTCTTCCCGTCTTCTCCTCCGGCTAATCCCCAAGGAGCAGTTTTCTGTCTTTCACCCAATACACTAACTACAACAGGCACTTTAGTTCTGAATTGCCGTATAATTCCTAAACCACCGCGAAATCGACCATTTCCACAACTATCTTCTCTTAAAGCATACTTTTCAACAACCAGGGGATATCTAACTTCTATTTCTTCAATAGGAGTATTCATGGTATTTGTCATATGAGAGTGAATGCCATCTATTCCATCCTTTGTTGGGCGACCTCCCGCTCCTCCACCAATTGTCTCGTAAAATGTAAACGGTCTACCGGAGTGATCAGTTCCACCAATTATGAGATTGTTCATTGTTCCTTGAGAAGCTGCTGGAATTCTATCTGGCAATATCTTTGAAAACGCTTTCAACAAAGTATCAACAATTCTTTGTGAAGTTTCTACGTTTCCACCCACAACTGCAGCAGGTGAACGAGCATTAAGAATGGTTCCTTCAGGAACGATAACCGACAGATGTCTGTATAAACCTTCGTTAGCAGGGATCGTTGGATCAGTTATTGCTCGTAAAACATAGTAAGAACCTGAAAGAGTTACAGCATAAGGGCAGTTAATTGCGCCCTTTACTTGTTCTGAGGTACCAGTAAAATCAAAAGTAACATGCTTTCTTGTCATCTTTACATTAACAACTAATTCCACAAGATCATCTACAATTCCATCTCCATCCATGTAGTCCTTCCCTTCAGCTTCGCGTTCAGGATAGCCACTCAAGATAGATAGAAATCTTCTTTCTGAGTAATTGAGTATATCATCTACTGCTAGTTTGTATGTTTTCATCCCTTTTTGGGTTATCAATTCTTGAAGTCTTTTCTCACCAGTCCAATTCGAGGATAATTGAGCCATTAGGTCACCTTTTCTAATCTTCGGAGTTCGAGAATTAGTCATAATAAAATTCAAGATGTCTTTACTTACCTCTCCTTTTGAGACCAATTTAACAGGAGGTATTCTTAATCCTTCTTGGAATATTTCTGTTGCATTTCCTGGCATAGATCCAGGAGCCATTCCACCAATATCATTGTGATGCGCTCTACTCACAGAATAACCTGCAAGAACGTCTTTGAAGAAAATGGGAGTTATAATTGTAATGTCAGGTAAATGTGTTCCTCCCAAGTATGGATCATTCAATATAAACGAATCACCAGGATAAATCTCCCCCTCGAATTTCTTTTCAATACTCCTAACAGCAATTGGCATTGCCCCTAAGTGGACAGGTATGTGTTCTGCTTGGGCGATCATTCTTCCCTTATAATCAAATAAAGCACAGCTGTGATCCATTCGTTCTTTGATGTTTGTGCTATAGGCTGCATTTCTTAAGATAATACCCATTTCTTCAGCAATGTATTCTAATCCCCCACGAATAACTTCTCGAGTAATTACATCAACGTTCATTGTCACATTTTCACATCCTTGTTATGTGTATCAATCCATAACTATCTACACTTGCTTTCCAATTTGGGTGAACAACAGTAGTAGTATCATATTGCTCTATTATTGCAGGTCCCTTAATCTCATTTTTTGCCAGAAGCTTTTCTCTGCTAAAAATAGGTGTTTGTTTAAATCCTTTTAATTCTTCAAAATAAACCTCTCGAGTAGTTAGTTGTGCTTCATCAATGGGTTTCGCTGTTCCTTCAGCGATTTTTACTAAGTGTGGTTTCTTGATCAGACCTAGGCTGTTTATCCTTATATTAACCATTTCAACTTCTTCTTCCTCAAGAATATAACCATATATTGAAAGGTGTTTTTCATTGAAACGCTTCAAGATTTGATCTTTACAACTCTCTTCTTGAAGAGCAATTCCTTCTAAAGGTATAAGCAATTCAAATCCTTGACCAACATATCGCAAGTCAACAAATCTTTTGTGAGCAATACTTTTTGTTTTGAATCCCTCTTCTGTTAATACAGTAGTTCCTTGTTTTTCTAAGACTTGATATGCTAGCTCCAAGTCCGAATAATCAATATCAAAAAGCTTCTTTCTTATGGATTTAACATAAGTATGTTTTGCATCTGTAAAGAGTAACCCCATCGCAGAGAATAACCCGGGATTATTTGGAATGATTATCTCATTTATTTTTAATTCCTCTGCTAAAGCACATGCGTGCAAAGGTCCTGCTCCACCAAAGGCATTCAGAATAAACTCTCGAGGATCTAATCCCCTTTCAACTGTAACAATTCTTAATATTCTACTCATATTGTTATTTGCGATCTTTACTATGCCTAAAGCACTCTCAACCACAGCTAGTTTTAGTGGTTCTGCAATTTTCTTCAGAATGCTTTTTTCCGCTAATTTAGGATAAATTTTGAATGTCTTATTGAGCAATCCTTCGGGGTTAAGACGCCCAAGAATAAGATTAGCATCTGTTATTGTTGGTTCTTTACCTTCTTGACCATAACAAGCTGGACCGGGATCAGCTCCTGCACTAATTGGTCCGACTCTTAGAGCACTCCCCTGATCGACCCAGGCAATAGAACCGCCACCTGATGAAATCTCTGCAAGATCAATAAATGGGAACCTTGCTGGATACCCACTTCCTTTTGTTATTCGTCCGCTATGAACATCTCCACCAACTTCATATTCAGAGGTTAGTGTAATTGATTTGTTCACAATAGTTCCTGCTTTGGCAGTTGTTCCTCCCATATCAAAGGATATTATTTTGGATAAATCTAGAAAACTTGCTAAGAAACATGATGCAACTACCCCAGCTGAAGGACCACTTTCAATTATACTCACAGGTAATTTTTGTACTTGTTCTGACTTACTTACTCCACCACTACTTTGCATGATAAACATCGGTGCTGATATGCCTAGTTTCTTGAATGAATCTGTCAATGATTTTACATACCTCGAAACCATAGGCATTAATACAGAATTAATGGTGGTTGTACTTGTTCGTTCAAATTCTCTGTGTTCAGGAGACACTTCAAATCCTGCGGACAAGTAGAGATCTTTATGCTTTTTCACAAAATATTCTTTGATTTTTTGTTCATGTATTGAATTTTTATAAGAATGGAGGAGAGATATTGCTACGCTTTGTATTCCTTCAGTTTTAATATAATCACTAATGTTTGCTAGGTTATTCAGTTTTAACGGAGTAATGATTTCTCCTTGTGCATTTATTCGTTCATCTATTTCAAATCGATATTTTCTTGGAACAATTGGAGGTGGTCTATCGAAAAAGAAATCATACAAGGAAGCTCTTCTTTGTCTACCAATTTCTAGGACATCTCTGAACCCTTTTGTTGTAATAAGAATGGTTTTTGGTAAATCCAAATTCACTTGCCCAAGGAAAGCATTAGTAGCGATTGTCGTTGCATGATACAACTGTTGTACATTAACTTTATCTGCATCTGACAATTGTTTTTGTAGAGAATTAATGATTGCTTCTTCTGGTTTTTTCGGAGTTGTTGAAACTTTGACTTGATTGTAGATTAAACCAGTTTCTTTATCTTGGATTATGATATCTGTAAAAGTACCGCCAATATCGATTCCAATAGATATTTTTGACACGATAATCATCTTCTGTTATAGGAAGTTTCAATTTTGCTGTTTTTAGATTTTTTGTGAGCTATCATCTGAGGAACTTTTTTTAAAAAATCAATCTATATAGTAATAAGGAATCTATTTTATTCAATGAAATTCTTGCCTGGTGATTTTATATGAAAAAACCAATACTAGAGATATTAAAAGAACGAGCAATTTTCTTTGATGGAGCAATGGGCACTGAGTTGATCGAAAGAGGCATTGTTCTTGGTGATTCGGCGGAAAGATTCTCACCATATTTCTCGGAGATAATCACTGAAATTCATAAAGCATATTTCGATGCGGGGTCAGATGTTATTCAAACAAACACTTATGGCGCAAATCGAATTAGTTTAGGGTCTAAGCTTGAAAACAAAATCGAGCTTATTAATTTACGACAAGTTGAATTAGCAAATACTATTTGTCCAAAGAACGGTTATGTTGCTGGAAATATTGGTCCAAGCGCTGTTCTTTTGGAAAAAGATGGTGGCGAGTACACAATCAATATGATCCAAGAGGCAATTGATGAACAAGTGAAAGCACTAGCGAAAGGTGGCGTTGATTTATTCAGTATAGAAACTATGTATTACCTGGAAGAAGCTCTTGCAGCGATTGCTGCTATAAAAGAGAATTCTGATGCACCAATTTTTGTTGGCATGACTTTTGATAAAGTAGCTGAAGGATGCAGAACACCAATTGATGACAAAAAAGTAGATGAATGTATTAAGGCTCTCGAAAAAGCCGGAGCAGATGCTGTTGGTTGTGGCTGCACTTTAGGTAGTTTTGAGATGCTTGGTTTGGCTAAAGAGTTAAAAAAAGCAGCAACTAAACCTGTAATTGTTCAACCTACAGCTGGAGCTCCTCTCACTGTTGCTGGTAAAAATCTATACCCAATAAATCCAGAAAGATTTGCTAAAGATATGTTAGAAATGCGAAAAATAGGTGTAGAAATCTTTGGCGGATGTTGTGGAACAACCCACAAACACATTTCAAAAATGATTGAGACTCTTAAAAAACACAAATAAATTCTCATCCCATTGAAGTCGGGGGTGAAACTCAACCTCCGACACTTCTCTGTTTTTTTCCTCCACTTTCCAAAGTATAGTTTTTCTTGAAAATTTCACTAACAAAATTGTTAGTCATTTAATATTTTACATACTATATTATACGTAAGGTATAAGAACTTTTGAAGTGTCTTTGTTATTTATAAGAAAAATAGGAGCACGATTAATTGAGTTATGACAAATCTATGATTGAAGAAGTTGAAGGTTCCGATTTTGCTAAGTGTATTTGTTTAACAGATATCAACGTCAAAACAGTTATTATCGGTTTTCCTGGCATGGGATTAGTAGGAGCTATTGCTGCCCAACACATAAGTGAGAAATTAAAGCTTGATACAATTGGTTTCATAGAAGGAACCGCTATTCCACCTGTTGCAGTTTTCTTAGATGGTTATTTGCGTCATCCTTACAGAATAATGGGCAAAAAAGATTCTGAAATAGCGGTATTCATAGGCGAAAGTGTAGTAACACCTGAAGGAGCATATCACATAGCAAAAGCAATAATGAATTGGGCTGAAAAGCATGGAGCAAAAGAAATTATTGCATTAGATGGTTTTCCATTTTTGGATCCAAAAGATGAATCAAAAGTCTACATGGTTGCAGAGCCGGAGATAAAAGAGAAAGCAGAGAAACTCAAAATTCCGCCACTAAGAAGTGGATTTATTAGAGGATTCGCTGGAGCAATGTTGAATAAAACTATGATCAGTTCAGTAGATGGGTTTGCATTTTTAGTTGGAACCCGACCTGATTTACCTGATCCTGGAGGAGCTGCCTCTCTTATTAAAACAGTTAATACTTACAAAGGTACAGATATCAATGTAGATACTCTTATGGAGCAATCCGATTCAATAAAGAAGAAGCTCGCAGAGCTTGCACTACAAACCCAAGATATGAATGTCCAACCACCTGGACCAAAAAGAAAGAGCACTTTCTATACCTAGTTGGATTTTCTCCAACTTTTTTCATTTTTCTTTATTTGAGTAGTTTATTTTGTTAACGATAGTTATTTTAGTTGTCAAATTTATGGTATTATTACAAGATGGTTTAGTCAAACCACTTTCGAGGATTCAACATTGACAGATGAAATTTTATCTTTTCTCCAAGAAGCACTTCGATTAAAACGAACGGTTAGAAGTGGCTGGATTTATTCAGGAGTCTCTAAAGCTGATACAGAAAGTGTAGCAGATCATAGTTATATGATAACTCTTCTTACACTAATTCTGGCAGTAAAAGAAAAAGAGAAGGGAAATAATATTGACATTGAGAAAACTCTTGTTATGGCTATACTTCATGATTTACCCGAAAGTGTTTCACAAGATCTAGATAGAAGAATTCGCAAGTATTCACCTAAGAAATATGATGAATTTAAAAATGATTTAGATAAGGAAGCAATAAAACATCTCTTTGATAATCTTCCTGGAAAAACTAGTGATTATTTGCTTGAAATTTTTCAAGAATTTCATGCGAAAAAATCTCCGGAAGCGAGGATTGTATTGGAAGCAGATCGATTGGAAACCATTCTACAGATGAATGACTATATTCAACGTGGGTACCCTCGAGAGCTTTTCAGTGAATTCATTAAAAATTTCTCTGAGGAAGTTGATGATTATAAGAATGAGGATGTTAAAGATATAGCAAAACATTTACTGGAGGGCACAAAATAAATTGAATAAAGAAAGCTATGTAAATAGTCGTTATTCCCGTTTTGCAGCTATACCCTCAATAGGAGCTGGTGGGGTCGATAAAATTAGAAAAGCTAAGGTAACGGTTGTTGGTGCAGGCGGATTAGGTTCTGTAACCGCTCCACAACTAGTTGCTTTAGGAGTAAAATTTTTGCGAATTATTGATCAAGATGTTGTTGAACTCTCGAATCTTCAACGTCAAACATTATATCGAAAAAATGATATCGGAAAATCGAAAGCAAAAATTGCTAAGAAATTCTTAGAAGAACTAAACCCAGAAGTAGAAATAGAAGCCATTAATGATAATGTAACAGAGAAAAATGCCCGTACTGCTACTGATTCTGTGGATTTTGTTGTAGATGCTGTAGACAGGTTTACTCCTCGGTTTGCACTAAATAAAGCGTGCTTAGAGGAGAATATCCCTTATTTGTTTGGTGCAGTTAGTGGAATGTCTGGGAATATCATGACCGTTATGAGAGGAACGACCTGTGTGGAATGTATTTTCAGTCAAGCTGATGATTCTAAACTCCCCACATCATTAGAGGTTGGTATTCATCCCTCTATAATCAATATTATTGGTAGCTTGCAAATTTCTGAGGCAACTAGAATTATGTTAAAAGAGCAACCAGTACTCCTAAACAAATTACATTTCTGTGATATTGGTACAATGCAATTTGAAACTTTGAATGTTAAAACTCGAGATGATTGTTTCTGTTCGAAATATTAAAAGTAAAGATTTAGAAAATAAGGTAAATGTGAAACTCATAGTTCTAGACTATAAATCCACTGTTTACAAAAAACATGAATATAGACATTCCAATAAACATTGAAGCGGCAATTGCTCGTGCAATTGAACCTCTAAAGGATCGATCAGGATCTGCTTCTTGATAAATTATTAGCCACACTAATGCTACTAATCCTAAGATTAGGAATATAATTCCAAATGCTAATAATCCTTTTGGACCGAGGAATGCTGTGAAATCTTTCATATGTCTTTTCACCTATTTCATTGCTGTTATAAAGATTATATTAAAATCTTTCTAGAACATTAAGAATAAAAAAAAGGATGAGTTATATACTAACTCAGGACTTTTCATCTAATTCGTATGGATAGAATTTTCTGTTAAGGGAATCTTTCAGTGGTCGTTGACTAATAATTAAAATCACTGTGAGAATTAGGAGTAATCCAATGAGTCCTATTTCAATGCCTAGTACATAGTTTTCTGCTAGTCCTATTCCACTCGCAATAGTTGTATTAAGGGTAGTGAAGATATCAACGATTGGAAATATTCCAAATAGAACAGCTAGTAAACCTGTGATTTTTGCCCCTATGCAATTTCTAACTTTCACTGGTGCATTTATGCTGAAAATATTCTTTTTATTGTACCAGAATCCTAGTTTTCCAGTTATTTTCCCTCTTCTTGCGAGAGGTGTTATACTAAATTCAACGACGGTCATCTTTTCACTACTTAAATCAACAACTTCATCTTGTGGTGTTACATGACAACCAGGGAAAACTGGCACCAGTTTTATTTCTTTCAAATTATCTGAATTCTTAGTATCAGCTGGTGGGATTCTTACAATTAATGGAAATACTTTTTGTGGATACATTCGCTTATAGTATTCAAGTCCGATAGTTCTTTGGAATACTTTCTCAGTTGCTTTTTCTTCTGCTTTTAATGCATGTTCCAAACTTACTAGTTCTTTTTTCCTGATTTCTAGTCGTTCTTCAAGCGAAAACATTTCATCTCTTTCTGGTGTTGTTTCACTCAGATCTTCAGTAATTGGTCTATCGATAAGAGAAGATTCTTCAATAACATCCTCATGAAGTGTGGTATCTTCAACAACTTGTTCTAGTTCATCTGTTTCTGTTATTTCCACTACTTCTTCCATAATATAGGGAATTTCTTCTTCTGTAACTGGCAAATCACTTATTTGCTCTTCACCTAATGGTTCTTCTTCTTCCTCAACCACAGGCAAATCATAAGAAACAAACTCCCCATCTTCCTCTTCAATTATGCTATCATCAAAAGATTCTGTTAATTCGCTCTCAGCTGTCTCTTCAACAGAGACTTCTTCATCTGGATCAACTTCTTCAAGGGAGCCTTCTCTAAATGATTGTTCTTCTTTTTCAGCTACAAAAATATCATTGAACACTTCTTCTACAACGGATTTTTCTATAGTTGATTTGGTTTCAATCGTTACGTCTTCAGTTTCAATTGGTACTTCCTCAGTAGCTTCAAGAACTCCTTCTACCTCTTTCTCAACTTCAAATTCATCTATTTCATTACTAACAGATATTTCATCCATCAAAGATTCTATGGATTCAACAGGAATGATTTCTTCTTCTGGTTCTTCTTCGAGAACTTCTGCAGGTATTTGCCAAGGATATGTTGGTTCTTCTTTTGGTTTGTCTTCAATTGGTTGAGTTAAATATGATTCAGCTTCGATATCACCACTCGTTTCTGTTTCGACGATATCAGCAACGCCATCCTCCATAATTGGAGGTTCTTCTTCTGATGGGAACGTTCTTTCAACATAATGGTCGGTAATTTGGTCAACCTCTGATTTTTCTTTTTGACTGGATTCTAAGAGTTTCTTTGTCATATCAATAATTTCTGTTTCATCAAGTTGTGGTGGATACACCATAGGCTCTGGTGGAGCATCGGTTACGGTTGGACCATCTTCTAATGTTTTTACAGGTTCAACCAGAGGATCCCCAAGATCTTTACCCACAATTCGATAGAAATTTCCCCAAGAATTCAACACAAAAGCAGTAGGCATACTAAAGACTTCATAATCTATAACCTGCCCATCTTGTCGTTCTATAGAAACATCCCTTATAGAAACTGAGAAACTTTTACAAGCAGTTCGAAATGTTGCTGCAAAAGGTATTGCTTCTGGAACATCGAGGTCAATAATATAATCTCCATGATGAAAAGTGACTATACTTGATTCTCCTGCATAGTATTGTGAGCCGTATTTTTGAATTAAAAAGTCAATTGTTGAGTATTGATTATCTATAACAACGATTTCTCCCAAGATATCTATTACAGCGATTACTCGAGGGTGAATACTCAAAGTTGTTCTTAATTCATCTAATATTTGTATTAGTAATGTACCCCTTGGTACTTTAAATGTAAAATCCACTACTTCTGAGTCTATTAGAACTTTAAATTCTAATTGATGTATAAAGCCACTCAAATCTAAGACCTCTTTCACATAATACTATTATATTATTTATATTACCTTCGAATGTTAGAATCTTTCGTATAGAATACTTTTTGTATGTTGTCTATTTTAATCTTCTAGTATAAACAAAAGGAGAAAAATCTCTTGAGAGAGAAAAAGACATCAGATATGGAAGTCCTAAAAGTGGAATCCATTCACGATGAATCCTTCAGTTCATACCTCTTAAGACCTTACAATAAACTTCTCAATAAGAAAATTTTCAACAAAATTTTCAGTTCTTTACCTTTAGTTGCAATAATTATCGGATCTTTAATTGTGCGAGTCATAGCTGCAGGCGAATCACAAGGATTCGTTCATCCTGATGAGGTTTTTCAAGCAATTGAAATGGTTCATTTCAGGATATTTGGAGAATTTGGCACAGGACAAACAATTCCTTGGGAATATGATTTAAATAAAGCCTATGGGGGAGCTCGATCTTGGTTTTTTGTCTTTATACTTGTAGCAGTCTATAGAATTGCAATGTTTTTTGGCATTACTGATCCTTTAAGTTTAATCTTTGTTGCCAGATTATTCCTTGCTTCATTCTCAATTGTGTCTGTTATCGTCTCTTACTTTTTTGGCAAGGAAATATTTAACAAAAGAATTGGTTTATTGAGTGCATTTCTGGTTGGTTTCTGGTGGTTCTTTCCTTTTTGGTCTAGTAGAACCATGACGGATTCTATTTCAACAGATCTTATTTTTCTAAGTATTTTTCTTGCATATAAAGCATTAAAAAATGAAACATCATCCAAGAGACGATTTCTCTTAGCGTTTTCGTCAGGTATTTTTACAGGCTTGTCTTTTATGATTCGTTTCCCCTCTGCTCTAATGGGAATACCCATCATTCTTGTATTGTGGGCAAAACCAATCCGCGAGTTAATAATAAATTTCATTAGAAGAATAAGAAATTTTATCACAAGGGTTTCAAAGAATCCTAGAGAAGAATTTCTGGAAACAAAATTTTCTGCAAATATGACTAAAGAGCTCGCAATAGGTGGAGGATTCATAATCGGATCTTTCTTTATGGTTTTAATGCAAGGATTACTTGATCTATTTACCTGGGGTAGTTTTCTTCATTCACCAATCAATTTTTTCAAATATAACATAGTAGAAGGATTAAGCGCCATGCATGGTTCGAGTCCATGGTATACCTATTTTGCTGGTTTCTTTACAGATTTTGCTTATTACTTTGTACCTTTGCTTCTTATGTTCTTCATTTTTGGTTTTAGTTATAAGAGAAAAATCAAAACAAAGATAATGATTTTGAGTATCATTATGTTTTGGATTGTTGTCTTTTCTTCTCTCGCCCATAAAGAATTCAGATTTATTATGACCATTCTTCCTTTGTGTATGATAATGGTTGCTGCAGGCATCCAGAGAGTAGTTGTTACACTGCAATCAAAAAGAAATCAACATATTCTTCTGAGTTTCATTTTAATCTTTTTAGGATCAACATCTTTTTTCCTTGCAAATTACAATTACAAATATATGTGGAAATGGAATTCTGGTGTTTGTAATGCGATGTATTGGGTGGGAGAACAAGAAGATGTAGAAACAGTTATTGTGTTTGAAACGGTGTGGTACACTGGTGGATATGCCTATCTTGACGTAAATGTGACATGTTATTTTCTGAAGATAAGTTACTATTTCTTACCTCCAAGTCATGCTTATAATTCAAGCTATTTTAGATATCTGTACAGTCAAAAAGGTACATATGTTATAGTGCGGGATTACGAGCTTTCCATTATTGAACCTATAATAACAGATCTAAATATGACAATGGTTGCTAATGTTTCCGGTTATCCTTATGCTAAAGTCTTCACCCAAGCAAGCTGATTTCATAAAGATATTTTATTACTAACCAACAGAACGTAAACTGTATTCTTGTTTATACTCAGGTACTCGAGCCCAAATTCTTAGGATATTCCGTAGCTCAGCTGCAAAAGTCAACGATTGTTCAGCTTCTCCATGCAAAACAAATGTTTTTAGTGGTTTCTTCTTTATTCGCTCGATATGAGCTCTTAGCTCTCGTTTATCTGCGTGTGCACTGAATCCTCTAATCATTTTTATTTTTGCTTTAACAGGTATTTTCTTTTGATAGATCTCCACTTCCTCTGCTCCCTCAACTATCTTTCGTCCTAGAGTTCCTCTTGCTTGATATCCTACAAAGAGTACAACAGATTTTCTCGTTGGTAATTCATTTATTAAATGACTTAGGATTCTACCCCCGGTACACATTCCGGATCCTGCAAAAACAACACAAGTTTCCCAACCTGACCGTATAGCTCGAGACTCTCGAGAGCTTTTTGAAAACTTCAACTCAGGGAAAGTTAAGGGATTATCTCCAGATTTTAGTAAACTCAAGGTTTCTTTGTCATAACATTCAGGATGATCCAGATAAACTTCTGTAGCATCAATAGCCATTGGTGAATCAATATAAACAGGAGTCCTATCGATTTCTCCTTTTTCAAAAATGGCATTTAAGAAGTAAATCAGAATTTGAGTTCTCCCAACAGCAAACGAAGGAATTATTAGTTTTCCTCCTTCTTGTGAAACATGTTTTGCATATTCTAATAACATATCTCTAGCTTTTTCCATCGGTGGATGAATTCGGTTCCCGTAGGTAGATTCTGTTATTAGATAATGTGTTTCTTCTATCGGATCAGGATTTTTTATTAAAGGTATACCATTCTGACCTAAATCTCCAGTGAATGCAATTTTAGTTCCATCGAAATCCAATATTGGTTGTGCTGAACCTAAAATATGACCTGCGTCAAGATACTTGAATGAGATGTTTTTCTCTATTGTTTTGGTTTTATGATAAGAAACAGAAATAATATGTTTTAGAGCTTCAAAGACATCTTCTTCATCATAGAGAGGTTCTATTCCTCCCCTTTGTTTTTTTCTACTTGCTTTCCTTGCTTCTTCCTTTGAGATTTTCACAGCATCTAAAAGTAGAATTTTCAAAAGATCTTTGGTAGCGGGAGTACAATATACTGGTCCTTCGTATCCTTGCTGATAAAGTAAAGGTATACGACCCGAATGGTCAATATGAGCGTGGGAAAGCACTAAGTGATCAATGCTTTTTGGATCAAAGGAAAACTTTCGATTATAATGATGAGGAATCCCTTGTATCATTCCACAATCTAATAAGATTCGTTTATTTCCTGCTTGGATAATATGAGCAGATCCTGTTGTTCGACCAACAGCCCCATGAAAAGTCACAGATAGGTCCATCAAATAAATCTCCAATTAATTGATTTCATACATAATTCCCTTCAGATTAATAATTATTAGCTATCTAGCACAAATTTGCAAGATAAGAGAAATTTATATCTAGAAACATCTTGTTTAACATAATTTTTATTTGAGTGAGATAGTTTAGTATAAAGGCAGATAAAAAAACAACAATAATAATATGATTTATAGAAAAATCATATGTTTAAAACTTCATGTGTGGATTTAAAGGATGTTTGAAAATATCGAAAAAGCCCGACAGCTTCTCAAACCAGGCACTTATAGAGCTGCTATAGATGAATTCTTTAAACTTGTTAAAGAGTTAAAGGAGAAAGGAAATGAAGATGAAGCTTGTAGATTATTATTAGAAATTACCTCTAGTATCACAGGAACTAACGATAGAAGACTGATTTTTCTCACAGCAGAAGGACTTCTTCGAGAACTTGATAAATTAAAAGTAAAAGATCCCGATAGCTTTTACGGGGAAATTGATGTCTTTCTTGCAAATGTAAAAGATCTTTATAGGAAAAATGATGACCAATTTGAGAAAGCAGCTCAACTATCAGAAATCCAAATTAGATTGTATGATAAAATAAAACGAGAGACCACAGATATTGCACTCGAGGCAGCAAATGATTATGCAGATTTAGCAGCAAAGATTTTGTCAAGAACAAGACTTAGAGATGAAGACGAAAAGCAAGGTCAAGAAACTATAAAGAAAGCAAAAAAATTGTATGGAAAAGCTAAACAAGAAGAAAAAGTAATCGACATTTACATCAAGACTTTCAACAAACATATAGAGAATCGCAATGAAGAAATGGCAGAAAAATACTTGGATCAAGCAGTAAATTTTGTGTTAAGTCTAAAAGCAGATGAAGTAAAAATTCTCACTGTGACTGAGCAATTAATGAATTCTTTTGTTGTATTTGTTGAATTTAAGATTCCCGATATCTTGAATCCCGAACAGAAGATATCCAAAGTAGAGACAGTGCAATATGAAAATAATGTCGCAACAAGAATTATTACCCATGCCAAAGATATTTGTGTTTCCCGAAAAGCAGAACCTGCAATTCTCATTCTTGCGAAAGAACTCTCACTGATTGGTTTAGCTATCTTTTCAAAGGGATTATATGATATCGCAATCCCATATTATGAAACTGCTAAGGATTATTATATTGAAGTTGGAATAGATCAAGAAGCAATTGAATATGGATCCAATGTTGCCTCAATTGGTTTGCAATTATATACTGATGAAAGGTATCCTATTGGAAGAGATTACTTCAGAATTGCTATTGAACTTGGTCGAAGTATAGATAGGGAGTTTGAAGTTAGCATTTATCTTAAACAAGCTGAACTGCTTTTAAAATATAACAAATTTCAACTGGCATATGAATCACTCCGAATGATGATTGATCCTTTAACGGAGCTTCCTGAGAGCGATATGAGAATGGACGCTCCAAGTATGATTCGACAACTAGCTCAAGAAAGATTCAATAAGAACGATTTTCATTATGCAGAATTATTTTATCGCTTGGTTACAGAATTCTTTATTGCTTTTGATCAAATTGATTTAGCTGCAGATACTTTTGATGCTGCATGGCAATCTATGTTCAATGTAAGACAGCTCCAAACTGGTATCGACTTGGCTACTAAAGCTGCTAATTTTTATCTTAAAACTGGCAAAGAAGAAGAAGCATCAGAAGTCTACTTTAAATTAGCGGAACGATTATTGCAAGAAGGGCATTTAGATATTGCATTGGAACGATTAAAACTTACAGCTGAAGCAATTCCAGAAAACCTTCGAGAGCAAAAATTCAAACCACTTGTAGAAATTGCTACAAAATATACTGAACAATGTATAAAATCCGGAGATATTATTTATGCTCGAGACCTTTGGAAGGCTGCTTGTGAATTTAATGAAGTTCTTGCTCGATCTCTTATCAAACGCGATATTAATGCAGTAGTTGAAACAATTGAAGAGCATATTAGTAATGTACGAAAATTCGACACTGAAGAACTTAATGAAGTAACTATGGAATCTGCAAGAGGGAGTGGGAAAGTTCTCGCTGAAGCCGGAGAAAATGAACGAGCAGCAAAGGTTTTGGTAGGGTTTGCAACTGATTTTCTAAGGAAAAATATTACTGAATTTGCTGATCCCTTGTTTGAACAAGGAGCAGAGGAATTCATTAAAGCAAAACAACCAGAAGAAGCAGCTAGAGTATTATCTGCTCTTGGGAGATATCATTCTGAGAACGGAAATATTGACAAAGCACTCCATTACTATTTATTAGCATCTGTTGATAGTGAAATGAAGGTTGATCCCAACATATTCCACTCGGTTGCAGAACATTGTTTTGAAACTTTTTCCAGTCAATTAAATGCGGGTGCTACTGATATCGCAGAAAAAGGATTTGAAACTACTATTAGAATTGAGCTTGCTGTTAGTAAAGAAGCTGCTGCAAATAGTGCAAGTGATATGGCAAAGTTATTTGTTGAAAAAAATGAATTTACCTTGTCAATAAAGTATTATGAGCAAGCAATCAGCTATTATATGGAGTCATCAATTAGAAATGCTGTCGCCTTAGGAGCAGAAATAATTGAACGAGGTAGAGAGATTTTCCAGAAAAAACTTTTCGAAGACTCAAGTAATTTCATTATATTAGGCCTTGAAGCATTAAGCAAATCCAATCAGAAAATACAAGCAGCACAAACAGCTAGGATTGAAGGGGAACGATTCTTAGGAAGTGCTAACCCTCACCTTGGAATTAATTTACTAAACAAAGCAGTCGCATATTATCTTGAGTTAAATGATAAAAGCTCAGCTGCTGATATGCACATTACATTAGGTAGGTATTTTATTTCTGCTAATGATTTCGAACATGGATTAAGAGAAATAAAGGTAGCAGGTGATATTCAATTAACACTTAAGAAATCTAATGAATTAAAGAAATTAATCAATATCATTAACGAGATTGCAATTGAAATTGCTACAAGTAAAATTACTTCAACCAAAGCAGGTGAAGAAGACCGAGAAAAAATGAGTCAAACATACTTTGCGGTCGCAGAAGATTTTACTATACAACTTGGCGATTTAGAGTTTAACAGTGAAGTAAATTATAAGGAATGGATCACTTATTCAAAAGAACTCCTTCATAATGCAGCTTATGAAAGTTTGAAGAAAACCTATGAGTCATATATTAGTTTGAAGAACAATAAACGTATAAGTGAGCTTGCTGCAGAAGTTACTAGTTTCTCAACTGATCTTATTTCTAAAGAGGATCTTATTGGAGCAACAAAATATCTGAATTTATCAATCAATATTCTCCAAAAGGTAAACAAACATGAAGAAGCTGCTGCTATGTGCATCAGAACTTGTGAAGAATTTCTAAAATTGGAAAACAATGAAGTTGCAGTTTCTTGGGGTATACGTGGTGCTGAAATCTTAACAGAAGTTCAAATCTCAGATGAAGCAATCCAATTTCTTGAAGAACTTGTTAATGTTTTAATGGCTAGGAATAGCATAGAAAATGCTATACTTTGTTATGGGAAAATCGCTAAAATCCTTGAACTAAATGGACGAATGAAAGAAGTTGAAGAAACAGCACTTAAAGTGATGGCTTTTGGGACTGCTAATATGAAAAGCAATAATCCTGAAGCTGGTTTACGTTTATGGGAAGTAGCGCTAACAATTGGATCAATTGTAGGAGAAGAATTTACAGGAAGACTATGTATTATTGAGGGCCAAACTTTCTATGATATTAAGAATTATGAGAAATCCATTGAGCTCTTCAAAGAAAGCTTCAGTCTTTTCAACCGAACTGGAAAGCCTAATCGTTTAATCAGTCTCGGCAATGCTATTTTTGATATAGCATATGAATTACAGAAGAATATGGATTTTGATACTTCTTTCAGATATCTACCAATTGCATTTGAAGCATTAATTGCGGGAAATGAATTAATGTTAGCAACAGATAAGATGTTTGGTAATGCTAAAAATTTCATAGAAATTGGAAAAGACAAGGAAGGATATCATATCATTAATACTGCTATTGACACCTTATTCTCAAAAGAAGATATGGCGGGGGGAGTTGAACGATGCTTTATTGGTGCTGCCTTACTAATTTCCTATGGAAAGAATGTTGAAGGAAGCAGATTAATCGATAAAGGAATGGAGAAAACCGTACAAATTACTGATGAGCCAGCGATTAAGCATCTTGCTACTGTCTGTAGAAATCAAGGTATTATTCTTCGAGATGAAGGTAAACTCGAAGCTTCTCATATTATACTTGCTTCAGGTATTGGTATTTTGCGAACAATTAATGATTTAGTAGGTATTGGGCAAATTAGCATTGATCTTGGAGAAACACTCATAAAACGAAATGAAATGAATGCTGCAGTTGAAGCGTTTCGAAATGGTATACATTTGCTAGCACGAGGTGGTCTTGGTAAAGAAGCAAGTGATATTGTTAACAATCTAATCACAGAGGGAAGAAAGCAAATCGATAATCAGAATATTATTATTGGAGTACCTCTTGTAGAGCTCTCTGGAGAACTATTCATTGAATTAGGTCAGCCTGAACGTATTATGGTTATCTCTGAAATTTTCATAAATCTCGGTGGAAAGATGCTTAATGAGAAGAATTACGACATAGCAGCACTTTACTTCTCTAAAGCAATGGAATTAGCTCTACAAGCAGGTCTTAAAGATTATTTACCAAAAGTCGGTAATCGATGTATTGATTTCGGACTTAAACTTGTTAAAGAAGGAGACCCAATGCTTGGTATCCAATTTATGAATGCAGGTGCTGACTTGATTTCAGAATTCGAGGAGAAAACAGAGAAAGCAAGTCGAGCTACTTCTAATTATATTGAAGCAATAACACAAGTTCTAAGCCCAGCATATGAGAAAATATTCGAGGTTGAAGAAGAAAGAATGGTTTTAATTGGTCAATTTATAGATTCAACAATTAAATTCTTCACTCAAATTAAAGCAGCAAAAGATTTAGAAAAACTCACAAAAACACTTCTCGATTATGGAAAGAAATTACTGAGAACAAAGAATCCGCGAATTGTTAGACGTATTTTTGAACCAGCATTACGATCAGCTGAAAATGCAAATAATACAAAACTACAAATTGAAATTGGAAACGCATATTTAACTCATGTTAGTTACTTGGTAGATAAAAAGCAATACGACTATCTTGATACAACAGTAAATCAAGCATTAAACATCTATATTGAAGTTAATGAATTAAAAGAAATAAGGAAATTTATGGGTATAATGGCTCATACTGGACGAGAGCTAAGTCTTGAATCAACGACTCGTACTCATGGCATCAAAATTTTAACTATGTTATCTGATTTAGCATCCTCACTTACTCATCAAGAACTTTATCCGGTCACAATCATCCCACTTATCCACTTGAATCAGCAAGCATTAGAGCAGGAAAATCTTGAACTTATGATTTTCGCCAGACAAAACGTCATTCGTCTCTTACAATCTATATTAAATACAAATTACTCATTGGCCATTCTCGGTAATATTAGCTTATCAAATATGATTTATGAGTGGTTCAAACCTGCTGAGGAAATGATTTCAAAATCAATGTTTTTGGATCAGACCATTAAAATTATCGATCAATCCTTGCAACTTGCGGTTATCACTCAAGAAATTGAGTTGGGTATGGCAGTAATTGATAAAACCTTTGAATTAATCGATACCGTACTCAGACGTAAAGTAAAAGGTATTGATGTTCTCTATGAAGTTCTCGCAATTGCTCTTACTGGTCTTGGACAAAGAGCTAGAGTTGTGGAATTAGGAACTAGATGTATGGAAGATGGAAAAGAAGCTGCTGAAAGAAAACATTTAATGGAATCTATCAGTCTGCTTAAAACTGCAGGTCGAATATTTGCTTTATTAGATGATGAAAGGTTAATTGCTGATACTGCTATTGCAGCTGCAACCATTGGAGATCTTCGTTTACGCGATAAGAATTACAGGGAAGGACTCTATTATTATTCTGCAGCGCTTGAAAACTATGAATTATCACGTGATGAGAAAAGCATCCAACTTATAGCTAAAACAATACAGGATATGTTCAATACAGCTCCGATGAAAGACGGATATCTTTCCTTTGAAATTCCTGGAATGGTATTTGCAAATCGAGAGAATGTTACAGAAGCAGAAGCAATCGCTGTCAGAGCACTGGAACAAGTCGATAATATGCTTAAATCAGGAAAGAAAAACGTCATTTATGATTCTATTCTTTACTTATTCGCTGCAACTAAAATCTATGATAAAACAGGAAATTTCATAGAAGAAACTAAAATCTATGATACTCACATGTTTCAGTATATATCCGCGATTAACGAGGCAAAAGTTGTTGATTTATTCTTAGACATGTTAATTCGTTCTATAACAAAGAAATTACGTATTTGGGACTTTATTGCAATCATAAAATTATTTGACCAAATTAAAGATCAAAAGGTCTTAAAGAATAAACAATACCAAGCAATAAGAAGTTCAATTGAAGAATTACTTAAAGGTCAAATCCCAGAAGCCTTTGAGCATGCTCGCCAAGTAAATGTGTTATTTGAGCGAGGTGTTCAGGAATATGCTGAGATCTACAAAGAACAAATCAAAGAAGATATCAGAGAAAGTGGCAAGTTAAGTATACATGATTACATGCAAGAACAACCCATCTCAGACCTAGTTAATGTCTTAATCCAAGATCTCTATGGTAGAAAAGAAATTGAAGGAAAGTATTTCCCAATTGGTCTTTTTGTTTCTGCCAAGCAATTAGAAGGCACAATTAATCTCTTAGACAAAGAATTAGCTGACAAAGGGAAAGCTGTCATAACAGAAGTTGCTCAGAATACTGCTTTGACATTAGATGAAGCTATGAGTGTTATCCGTATCGAATACCTTCCACAGAAATTCCAAGCAACTCTCAATGAGGATTATTCAATTGTTTATTCTTATCTGCAGTTAAGAAATGAAGTCAAAGATCTTGCTCTCGGATACCAAGAAATTGGAAATATTGATATAAACAAAATTTCACAGCAACTCAAATTCCCACCCGAGACTATTCAACGAGAAATTGAATATCTTATTCTAGAAGGTAAAATCAATCCTCGTTTGGTCGGTAGAACTAAATAAAGATAGCAAATTGCTATTCTTTTTTAGCTCCTTCATAATCAATCTTGCATATTGTTGCTTTACCACCAACACTATTTATTGCATGTGCAACTTCTTCTTCCTTTCCAGGAGCTAATGCAATTATACATCCCCCTAAGCCTGCCCCAGTTAGTTTTGCTCCCAGTGCTCCCGATTTTAATGACACATCCACCAAATTATCAAGTTCAGGTATCGAAACTCCAAGATAATCTCTTAGCATTGTTTGTTGTTTCGTAAGCAATGATCCTAGACATTCAATATCTTGATTATTAGATTTAGATAATTCAATGCTTGATTTTTCAGTTATATTTCTGATTGTAATTACACCAAGTAATCTTCTATATTCATCTTCAGTAATAATATCCCGAAATTCAGTGAGAGTATCAGAAGCTAAAGATTTTAGTTTGAAATCGCCTTGCTTTTGGATTTTTTCGAATCCAGTTGTTATTTGATTCTTTAATAATGTTAAGGGTTCATTTGCTGATCGTTTTACACAGCTATCACCAATAACTAAACCTTCTAAGGGTGTTTCAAAGTGTTGTATATTATATGGGGGACCATCACAATTTAAAGAAAAAATCCCACCTAAAGAAGAAGAATATTGATCCATAATTCCACAATTAATTCCCAGAATGTTATTTTCAGCAATGAAACACAAATCAGCGATTTCAGTTTTATTTAATTCCAATTCTAATTGATCGTTTAATGCTGTTAACCAAGACACTAATATTGCTGCTGATGACGAAAGACCAGAACCAATAGGAACTTGGCTTGAGATAGTTACATTGAACCCGGGAATTTCCCCTATCATACCCTCCTTTTTTAGGACTATAATGATTGCTCGAAAATAATCAAATTCATTCTTTGTCAATGTGATTTCATCATTTACTTTAAAAACATCAGTTTTCTTCAATTCTAGCGAATGAACATTTATTTCATTTAAATCGTTTCTTTCTATGGAAATTGTTGTGCGCAAATTGATTGCAGCTGGTATAACCGTTAATTTAAGATAATCTTGATGTTCTCCATAAAGACACACCCTACCAGGTGCGGAGTAAATTTGTTTTTTTGTCATTTTTTTGTCAACTTTATTTATGTCGTCTCTTTATCCTAAACTCAAAATTATAGTTAGTTCATTATTTCACTTTTTGCTACAACGGAGAAATTTATTTAGCTAATACTCTTTATGAAACTATACTTTAAAGAATTGTTGATTAATAGATACATATTTTCTATGTATTTTTTTTAATCAGGAGAATAGTTAGCAATGATCGAAAATGCTATAATATTTTCAAAAGAAGCGAATAAGGCTATAGTAACATCAGCTTTTGGTGAAGTTGATCCTGAAACGGAAGATTTCAGTGATTCGCTTGCAAAGATTCGGGAAATAGCGATCAAATTAGAAAAAGGTGTTTTTAACCTTGATTTATCTGCTGGTTTAACAGCAATAATCTTTGCAATCCAAAACATTTCTGTAGCACTAGTTTTTAACGAATCCTTAGATAAAAGAGCGATAAAAGAATGGGAAGATGTTGCAAAACAAATAGCTTCAGGAATTGACAAGATATATGATCCAAAGAAGGCAGATAATGAATATTCTGAGTACAAGAAGATTCTGGATGAAATCGTCGAGTGGCATCTTAAAGAAGAGTCACCAATTGATAAAATGAAGGATGCACTTTGGTGATTTGGAGGAACTGATACAAATGGCAGATTTACCTAGTGATGTAAGTTTAGGAGCACTAATAACAGTGGGCATTGTTACTCTAGCTGTCACAATTGTTGTAATTTTCTTGTACATAAGATATATCGAACGAAGAAGATTACCAGCTATTACACTTGCTGTAACATTTACTTTTTGGGATTTAGGGGCGTTATCAGTTTTTATAGGGTCCTTGATTCATTATATAAAACAACCAATTGCAGCAGATTCTTATCAATTTGTAAGGTATGGTTTCAATATCGGATATGCATTTTCAGCAATTAGTAATATATTCCTAGTAATCTTTGTTTCCCAGATTTTCGCACAATCACCAATGTTTCGGAAAACATACAAACTAGTTCCCTTGATTAATGCAATCTTCAATGGAGTAACTATTGGTCTTATTGTTGATACAATAATAGCTGATCCAAAAAATCCAGCTTATGCACTTGAACAAACAATTTACCACTTAATTATGACATTTATTGCTTTTCTATTACTATTGTTCTTTAGTATCGGAGCAAGAGGAAAAGTACAATTCCGTTGGGAGAAAGCAGGCTTCAGTTTCATCATTGGTTCAGCATTAGCTGGAATAATGATTTACTTAATGCTTGCATTAGATCGTGTAGCTACATTATTCGTCTCAGGATTTGAGGAAGGATATACTCCCTTTCTTTATATTGGATGGACATTCGCCATACTAATGTGTACACTTGCATATGCTGGTTACGTAATGCCAACGTTCCTACGCAGATTATTTAAGGAGGAAAAAAATCATGGATAGATTACTTGTAGCTGTAATTACAGAAGGCATTGTTCTTGCATTTGTTATGTTTGTTGTTGTAATGCTTTATGTTAGGTACTTTAGTAGAAAGAGAAGATCAGCACTTGCCTTAGCTATAGCATTTACCTTTTGGGATATAGCTATTATCTGCTTGTTTGTTTTTAGATTGTTAGAATATCTTGCAGTCAATGGTTTGATATTAAATCCCAATAGTATTGGATTTGGTGATATTGGTGTGATGCTAGGGTATAGTTTTTCAGCTCTTAGCAATATCTTCATACTAATCTTTGTGTCAATAATTTTCTCACAATCCGCAATGTTTAGAAAAACAGGAATGATGGTCCCACTATTGTTCGCAGCTTTAAATGGGATTACTATTGGCATGCTTCTTGGCGGTGGTATTAGGTCATGGCCTGCTCCTGATTACTCACCTGTACCAACATTATATCACCTAGTTCTGACATTCATAGCTTTCTTAGCTTTAATTGTATTTACGAGACAACCGCTTCGATATGCGTCTTTGCGATGGGAAAAAGCTGGATTCAGATTTATCATTTTATCTGGTGTGTTTGGAATCCTGATCTATCTTTCATTCGCATTAGATTTCTTATTTGGAGATAATGTTCTTGGAATTATTTCTGGTGGGTATACTCCATTCTTCTTCTTTGCCTACGTTTTTGCCATAATTATGTGTAGTTTAGCATATCTTGGATTTACAATGCCAGAATTCATTCGTAAACGTTTGAAATAAAAAATGAGTAATTAATACTTTCTGGAATCAATCCGGAAGGTATTTATTCTATTTTTATGAGGAAAAATTTCAAATAATTAATTTTCATAGTTTACTCCAGTGGGATTTCAATGAGTGATATGATAATATGCGGTGACTACATAGTTACAATGGATAAACATATAAAAAGAATAAAAAATGGTGCTATCTACATTGTAGACAATAAAGTTGCTGATGTGGATCTAAAGAAAAAAATTCTAAAAGATTACTCATCAAAGAATTCTAGAGATATGTTTAAATCGAGAATTCAATCTAATATTTGAAGGGAATCATTAAATGAGAGAATCATGTCAAGAATTACTTAAAAAAGCCACTAAATTGCATAAGAGAAGCTCAAGAAAGGAACCTTTCGATGCTATTAATGCCTATATAAGCTCAGGCGAATGTTTTAGTGAAAATGAAGAATACAGATTAGGACATGAAAACTATCTTGAAGCATTAAAACTGTTAGTGTTTTCTAAGAATCTAAATGAATTGCTAAATCTAAATTCAGTTGAAGAAATTCTAAAAGTAACTCATCTAATACTCCCAATATTTGATTATAATCTGAATATGATTTCTGTAGAGTTAATAGATAAATTGATTGAAACTTTAGATTTATTGTTTAGTGGAAATTCCGAGAGTTTGTCGAACTCATTTTTAATAATGGAAACACAGTATCAAATTTCTGAGAAAGCATACGATAATGGATTAATTGAAAAAGAGCAATTTACAGATATTCTAAATAGGACATCGAGAATTGCTGAGAAATTATACCAGAATGGTGGAAAATTACTGGATAAAACAAAATTTGGGAAAGCAAAAATATCATTGTCAATGGCTGTAATTTTGTTGCAATTAATCTCAGACCCTAAGATGGATCTAGCTTTTGAAATAAGTGCTAAAGCTAATCTTTTAGCTGGAAAATATGAAATAACACAACGAAAACATATTAAGGGATTGGAATCACTTTTAGAAGCTATAAAAATTTATAACACTCTAGATATGCATACAAATGCCAAAAATGCTTTAGCGATATTCAAGAAGTCTTTCAAATTAGCTCTGGAGGAAGTAGAAGGAGAAAACGGAAGTGATGGTAGTAAATTAAAGAAACTTCTATTACTTGAGGAAGAATACAAAACACACAATGAAATAATTAAACAATACTCAAGTAAAAAAGAGATTGTTGAAACAGCAATTAAGACTCCATATGTAAGATTACCTTATCCTAGGGAATATCAACAATTTGATGAAAATTCTAACAAGAATATACTCCTAAGAGAAAGGTATGCGTTAGAACAATCATTACAATCAATCCAAACAGCTTTTAGAGATGGTTTGATTGGTTCTGAAGACTATGCAAGACTTCTGCTTGGAATAAATAGAAATATCTACAAAGTAAAGAGATTATTAGAGGATAAGGAGTAAGCTTCTCATGTTTCATATTGATCAACCAATTCAAAGAAGTGAAGTAGAGAAATTTATTTTGAATGTTGAAAAATTGGAAAAAGAATTCTTCTTCTTAAGAAAGAAAGAAATACAAAATATGATTGAAGTTATTAGTGGATCTGGTAGTATAGAGAAATTCATAAACAGAATATTTGATCAATACATTCAAGTTGTTTTCTTAAAGAAAAATAATCAAAGAGCAACTATTCCTGTCAAAGAAGCATTATCTGAATTAGTGGATCAATCAAATGTTTTGCGTAAATCATTAAGAAGTAAGCATTTAGATTTAGCTTCAAAAAATACTCAGACTATTTTATATAGGATTGGATTTAACATACAAAATTTGGATGAGGTCATCAAAGATTATTTAGTAATCTCAGAAATCTTTCAAAAAGTCTTGGATCGAATAAGAATTTACAGAAAAGAAAACAATAGCAAAAAAGTAGTTGAGCTCTCCAATTGGTTTTTTGAATTAAGTGGAGAATTAGCTTCAGATGGGGTTTTACATTTAGGGAAAATTCAGAATAGATATGAATTAATGAAGAAAGCTAATAATTGGTAGGAGTAATTGATTTAAGATATCTCTTTTCGCAAATTCTCTACAGTTCTTTTTAGGTAATCCCAGAAACATCTAAACAGAATACCCATTGGTAATATTTTTACGTTGTCTATTTCATACTCGAATACATTAACCCCAGCATTAAGCATTGATTCAATCATATTGTCTATCTGCTCCATAATTAGGTGTTTTTGTGTTTGTTGGTTATAGACAACATCGACATTCATTTTTTTCATTGTACTTAGAACAGTCATAAATGAGTAATCCTTAAGATCCGTTGGAAGCATGGTTTGACTTAATTGAAATGGAAGATACATTGAACTTTCAGCTATGCATTTCTTGAATCTCTTTCTTTCCATTTTGAGGTAGCTTTCTATTTTATCAATAATTTCCTTTATATTTATTGAAATAACCTTAGGTTTATGAACTGTGTCCAACCAAACGGGAATTTTCAACAACTCAATTTTCTTGAATTCTGCACTCTTTTGTATAGTTTCGTCAAAATAGGGTTGATATTCCATTACAAAAGTGAGTTCTGATTCCAAAGATGCTTTTTTAAGAGCTTTTATTTCATAATTCTTATCAAACACCTTTTTTTCTTTAAAATTCAAATAATCTAAAGTAAGGGGATGTGTAGGTATGACTTTTATTTTATCTTTATCTTTATAACTGAAATAGAACTTTGGATTCTTCAAGTAGCCCTCTAATACTTCAGTAAATACATGAATGTGACCAGATTTATCTAGATCTGTCAACAATAATTGTTCAGGTTTGGTTTCAATTTTCGTATTAAATTCCGGTGGGGAAAGGGATATCTTAATTTCAAATTCATCTATCGAAGTTTTCCGGTCTTCATATTCAAACCAAATTCGTAGTTTACCTGATTCACCATATTTATCTGTTATTGGTCGAATTAGAAAATCTTTTACAAAAGTTTCTCTTTGATCTATTGAAAATGGTTCTAATTCACTTTCAACTTTAATATTCTGAGTTAGTGGTTCAATAAATGGTTTTATCTTTGATATACCGATATCATTTTTGGTTAATTCGATTCTTATATAGAGAGGAATTCCTATTGGTGCTTTTTCTCCTATTAAAGCGTTGGGATCTGTGATTTTTATTGAATCAATCTCGAGATAAGGAAGTTTGTCTTTAACATGTACTATTAATTCAGGCACTATATGAGTTCCTTCAGTTGTTACAATTTCTAAGGGGCCGATTTTGCTTTTCCCAATATTTTTTGGAACAATTTCAGCAAAATCAATTATTTCTGTTTGGTTAGCAAAAATTTCTCGATTTTTTAAATATTCGAAATAATTGCTCCCGAATTTTATTTTATCATCTACTCTTAATTTTACATTTTTTATTTTTGTATCAATTAGTGGATTTATTTTCACATGAAAACTATATCGTTTATCTTTTTCTAAACCTAATGATAAATTGAACTCCCTGTCATCTTCGATTGGTTGGATATCTGTTTTAACATGTAACAGTGTATGACACTTAAATCTGGGCAGAGTAATGATAGCTTGTTTAGAGACTAGACCTGTTTCTGTCACAAAATCATAGGATATTGGTAAAATGATATTATCATTTTGAATTTGAGATGTTTCCAAATATAAGCTAAATCTATAGGATTTTCCTGAACGAATTATATCTATTTCATTTTCAGCTTTTGGACCCAAATATATCTTAATACCTTTTTCTTCTTTAATTTGTGATAATTGATCTCTGTTGAATCTAAAATTGCAGATATTTACTGATGATAAATTAATAATATTAAACGAAGTTTTAATTGGAGCATTTTGAATTAGGCTATCTGTAAAATCACTTGCATTTACTAATCTAAAATCACTAAATTCTAAACCCCTTGAATTTTCCGTAATCTTAATTGGTTTTGTTATCTTTTCCTTTGTTTTCTTCACACGATGTTTTATCTCAAGCCTAATATTGAAAACATCTTCTTTTTTATTCAAATCCTCAAGTTTCTTCTTTGTATTCTTTGCAAGAGTCTTCTGTTGCATTACCATTTCCATTAAATCAATTGATTCCACTATTTCTTCAAGTTTAATTATTTCTTGCTCTATTTCATTTTCATAATTCGCAAAACAATCTAAGCCATCTAAAAGATATAAATAGAAATCATTGATTTTTCTATTAGCTTTTTCTATATACTCTACTAGCAGACTTTCCGAGATTAATTCATAATTTGTTTGTACATAAAAGGGGTGAATGACAATTGATGGTTTTTGTGTATCTAAGAATCCAGAAGCTTTATTTTGAAAAATTGCAAAAATAAGAGATATCCCTAATGGCTCATATACATGAGTGAGAATATCGAGTGGAACGATTTTAAATCCTTCATCAGGTGAAATATCTTCTAGATTTGTAATATCAATAGGATCTGTTTTACTGGAAAGATCATTGAGAATCGAAATTTTCCCGATATCTTCTGATAAATCACCAATGACAATGGGAGTTGGTTTTTTATCAAATGATTGATGATGTGTAATTGCGTCAATTAGTTCTGGATTTATGTTAAGATTCTTTTTCCTAAACTCCTTACCATTGTAATTGAAGAGTATTGTACCTTCAGAAGTCTTACAAAGTATGTGAATGAAGCCAGCAGATTTATCCGGAACATAACTATAGATTTCCTCAATAAATGATTCTGTTGATACTGGGTCACATTTAAGATTAAATTGGCCATTCTTTATTTCTAGAATGCATAAAGAATATTCTCCACATAGAAGAATTTCAATTGTACCATCGTCTTTAACAGAAATAAAGTCACCATTCTCATAAAATGAGGGCAAATCATCTTTATAATATTGTGAAGACTCGAATACCTGAGTTACTTTTAGATTTTCTTCATCTTCAAAATCAATCTTCAAAAGTAGAATATTATCACTTATTAGTAAAACATAAGAAGTATCCCCTATTGTAAATGTTTTAATTTTTAACGGATTTTTTAGATTCTCAATTTTTTTTCTTAATGTCAAGTTCAAATTTCTTTTAACTTTATCAAATTCATATATAGAAAGAGTATTAGAAGAGTCAATGAATAACAAATCTTCATCTTTGTGGTCTGATAATTTTATTCCACTTAAAACCTGGATTGGTTGTTTTAATTTTAGTAATGATTCCTGTTTAAAGCCCTCTGGGGTAATAATGAAATATCCGAGTTCTAATTCTGATGCATTGTCATCTTGTACATACACTAATTCAGGAATTACTCCCCCGCCTTCTAAGTCAACTAAATCGAATAATGCTTTTTCAAAGGGAAGAGCAATAGTTTTTTCTTCCCATGTGAATTTTTTCAATATAGTTTTTCTCATCTGAAAGATGCTCCTCTCTTACTTAGCAATTGCCATTTTTCATTTAGTTTATCTACTTGGCTTATTGCCTTTTTCTTATGCTTCCATTTATCATCCTTAGTGAGCTTAATAGCCATATCTATGTAATTTTCAATGAACTCATCAAAAATTCTATAGTAACCTTCATCTCTTTTCTTTTTAGTTAACCAGCTAAAGGCTCTTTGATAATATAACATAGTAATATCTGCAGCATTTTTGTTGATTAAAAGAACATCTAGGAAGTTCTTGGAGAATTTCAAGAAGCTTTTAGTTTGGTAAATGAAAATCTCAGACAGAAGCTGAGAAATTTTTATTTTCATAGAATCATCATTGACTATTTTAGTGTAAACATCACTCACATGACGAGTTTGTCTCTGACTTTTACTAACATTTTCAAAAATATGTTCCAGATTATCATAGATGTTCTTTTGAAGAGAGTACGCTCCTTTTACTATCTTCGATTCATTTTTATCTGGATCAAGTAAATTGTTGGTATTCTTCCAGAGATTCAGTAGATACTCAAGTCTTTCCAATGAGTAATTTGTACGTGAAATTTTCAATGATTCGTTGCTTATCTTCAATAAGGATTCACTTGGAACCAGATTTGAAATACCTGTTAGACGATTGATTAAGGAACTCAGTTGCTTGAAATTATCATAATCCTCTTTTACAGCAAATTTTAAGAAATAGTCTAAAATTACAACGTAAGAATTTACATCTATTTTTGTGCCTGGAGCAGGTGCTAATAGATAGTTTTCATAAAAGATTGACGCAATGAAACTATTTGTTTTATCTATGAACTTCTTTACATTGTCAAAATTTTTCTTTAGAAATTTATCTAGACTGGTTTCTCTAAAGGTAACGACAAGGAGTTTTTCTAAATTTGTATTCTTAATTGTATTTGAATCAGAGGTTGCATCTGATAGTATGTTTAAGATGTTGTTAATTATATTTGCTCTGGCATTATTGCTTCTTGGACTATCATATTTACTATCTATTATTTTTACAGCTTCTATACTATAAATCAAGAAATTTGCTAATCTATTTTGATTCTTTTCAGAATTTAAATATGAATTGAAGTCCTGACTGTATGTATCTAACAATCGAGAAATAAAGTCCGCAAAATTTATGACATAAATTTTATCTGAATGTTCATCTTTTAGAATTGATGAAAAGATTTGCTGACAAATCACATAATAGTTGATAAAAGGGCTTCTTCCAAAATATTCCTTTTTCTGTAAATCTTCTACGAATTTCTCAAACGTGTTTTGATTAAAAACATAACTTAGTCGTAATTTTATTACCTCTTCCATGTAAAATTCTAATTCTTCTGGAGTAAGTTGCTTACCAAATAATTTCCAGAATATCTCTCTGTTAAGATTATTTAGATATTCATTAAGAGAATTACTTGTTTCCCGATCTAATGATTGTGTTTCCTTAATATGATAGAGTAAACTGTTGTATTGTTTCAATATATTATAATCCTTATCCAGGAAGATTTTTGATCCAAATTCCAAAAGAATAGGTACATTTTCTGTTGAAATTTTATTTTTAATTTCATTAATTTGTTCTGTAATTTCATTTCTAGATAATGTATTAATTCTATATGACAATGCTTTCAATTGAATCTCTAACGCTTTGACTTTGTTTGGATATACAGAAGCTAAAATGAATAACAAATCACAGATTTGAGTAATAGCTACTTTGCTTTCTATTTCCTTGTCAAACAATATATATGAAATTTCAGCAATCTCGTTCATAATCCTGGAATATTGTTCACCTTCAAAATTAGAAATAAATGAAGTGAAGTCTCTTCTTGAATTTGGAGAACTTACAAAAACATTGTAGAAATAGTTCTGAAAGATTACTTTCAAGAAATTTTGTAGTTGAGCTAAAGGTAAATCAAGAATCTTAAATGAAGCCTTAATAGCTTTAACCATTATTGATTCCCTATGTTTTTCATAGGTTTGAATATTAGTTAATTCTATTAGTTGTTGATATTGTTTTGATATAAAGCTAAAATCTCCACTATAGAAAATCAAATCTACAATTATTTCGAAAATCGCTAGATTCGGAGAAATCTTTAGAGAGTCTAAAATTCTATTGGTTTTTGTACTTATATCTAATCGAAGATCCTTTATCTTATCTAAAACTAGTTCCAAGATTTTACTTCGATTATCACTATGAATCTGTTCCATTGATAATAATTCAAGATATATATCACTTAATTTATCGAAGGTATTTGCTTTTGAGAATACTGACCAATTAGCAATGTCAGAAAGAGTGATAAATTGTTGATTTTGATCAACATTCATTGCAGAAGATGATCGTATGTAATGAATCAAATGATTTTTCAGTTTTACAATATTATCCAGTAGGCCTGCATTAAGTGCATTTTGTATGCTTTTTCGTTCAAATTCAAATGCCCAACTAAACTGATCAATATAATTCTTTTCTGTAATTGTTCGTCTATATAGTGTGATTTTATCGAAGAGTTTATCATATGATGATTGTGTTTTCAATCTAATGGCTTCTTCAAGATATTTCTCACACACTACGCGATTCTCAAGGATAAATGCAATTTCTTTTGCTTTCAATAGGAATTGCGCATGAGATAATTTTCCTACATATTCTTTCAGTATTTTATCAAAACTCTTAGTGTAATCATTTAGCTCCTGTACTTTCAGCTCAGAGATGAAATTCGTTAAAGTTGTAGCTAAATCATTTGTAGGTATACTTTCACCATCAATGAGTTCACCTTTACCACCAATGATAATAGTATTTATTGGAATTGATGCTGGTTTCTTAATGCAAGAACGAGGGGCAAATATTAAGTTAAATTCTGAAACATCCAGAGAGCTATAAGTAGCAGTTTGAATAAACGGATCAAAAAAGAAAGTTGCTATTCTTATTAAACCTCGAATATATTTTGGTAAAACCTTTAAGAAGGAATTAATTTCTGCTAATGGTTGAGTATCACCAGTTAGTATAACTATATTTTTCCCTTCTAATAAATAAGTAATAACTACTTTAACTAAATTGAGATTAAGTTTTGTTTTAATAGTCTCAAAATCATTAGATGTAAATTGAGAAATTTTACTAATTTCAGATATTTCAATATCAATCATATCTTTATCGAGAAAATCATTACGTGTAAAAACATCTTTGAGATAATGTAAAACCAAAGGATTATTACCAATCAGATTATATTGTTCTTCTGTTAACACGATTGTATGAGTTAGAGTTCTCCCGGGCCTTCCATCATAATTTCTTCCTGCATCAATTACTTGACCAATTGCAACTCTATTGTCTTTTAATTTATAACTCAGAATTGTATCTGTGATGGGAACTCGACAATATACCATTCCAAATGGATTTACTCCGTATGAATAACGCAAAATATGTAGTTTAGTTGCTTCATCTATTCCTCTAGAAGATATGCTTGTAATTTGCTGCCCTGATTTTTGAGCAGTTTTTACTGAAGTAAAAAGCAAATAAGGTACATTAATTCTTTCATCTTTTGACAATTTTTACCCTCATTATTTTTTTCTCAAATATTTACATTTTATTATGTTGTTTCTTTCTTTTCAGCTTGAATGAAAAACTTGATTGGTTCTGTGATATTCACAGGATTTATGTAAACTTTAATTGGATATTCTCTTTCTTCTGCACCAACTCCAAGAGAAGAAAGTGTTATGCATTTGAAATTCTTCTTGAAATATAATTTCCCATATCTCCAAGCAGTAGGTAATTTTTCTTTCAAATAGGCATCAGCATTTGGGAAATCAATAACATCTCCTTTGGAGACACACATTGTAATTTTGATTTCTTTTGATATGTCTTCATCACTTTTCTTATTGTTTATCTTGTTTTGATAGATCATTTTCATCATAATTGTAAACATAGTATCTTGTTCATTAAAATCGAAAAATAATGGATCCACAAGAAAAATAAATGAATTTCCAGAGTATAGCAAATTAGTTATCACTTTTTGACTTTCTTTAAGTTCTGCAGGAATCAAAGATTTTCGAATTTCGGAATGATAACGAGCATCAAATATTTCCTGAATATCTTCACCAGACAAATCATAACTTGAGATCATAGCAACTGGTTGACCTGATTTTGGATGTGATCCATCATAGACAAGCTTCAATTTTAATTCTATAAAAGATCTTCTAGGTGTTGCAAATGAAGATCCTTCATTAACTATTGTTTCACCTACAAAGGATAAATAATCAATCGTATTGCTATCTTCAGAAGGATCAATAACAAATGGATTTAACAATCCTTGATTTATAGAATCAAACAGCATTGCTAAATAAACTGTTTTGCCAGCTCCATTGGGTCCAAATATACGGACTTTCCTTTCCAATTATGCCACCTTTTTTATTTGCCTTGCTCTTGGAATTGTTTATTGAAGAATCTCACAGGTTCAAGAATTCCTTGTGGATTAATATTATCCGGAACTAACTGATATTCATAACCTTCAGGAGTTTTCTCAACTTTGGGTTTTACACCCAATGAAGAGATATGAAATGTTCCTATTCTCTCCCTACTGAAGTATAATTTTGCATAATTCCATGATAAACCAATTAACCTTGATAATTGTCTTTGTTCATTCCGATTTTCCCGATAAGTATCAGTTTTAGTCAAGACAAATGCTAATGAAATATTTTTTAGTTTTTGATTTGGTTTTAGTTTGTATTTGTTTTGATGTACTGTAATTATTTCCATTAATACAGCAAAAATAAATCTATCCTGTGAGAATTTATTCGCTGGTGTAGGATCAACCATAAACATAAATGAAGATGAATTCTGAATTAACTCATCTAAAGATTTCTTAACATTTATGTATGACTCATCACCTTCAACTTGCAGATTTTCATCTTTGATTTGAAACGTTTCTTCTGAAGAATCTCCCTTTTTCTTTGATGGTGAATAAATCTCATACATAGTTTCACCAGCAAAATCATATGTGTTAAAAGTAAATACTGTTTCAATTAAATCAGGATCATCTTTACTTATACCTTTGATTTCGAAACTAACACGTTTAATACTTCTTTGATCCGTAGCATGTGGGAATTCTTTATGTACATACATTCCTTCAGCTAGATAATCCAGATATTCATAGGAATCCATATTATCCTTAAAATCCAGTGCGAGACCTTCTCCTCCTGGATCTTCCCTTAATCTATTAAATAATGTAACCAGATATACAGTTTTACCTGAGCTAGAAGTCCCAAATAAACCTACCAAGCGATTCATATTCCATCTAATTCCCGAAATTTAACGATATGATATATATGTTGAATTCCACTTTAAAATTTTTCAGTGGAAAATACCACTAAAACTGTGTACATGAATAAAAACATCTCATCTTTTAGAGGAAATTTAATGGGAGAAATTCTTATTTACCTTTATTCGATAAAACTAACATTATTAAAGTAATCGGGGGTTATGCCAATGAAATTCATAGACTTTTTTAAGAGGAAGAAGAAGTTTTCTTTAGAAGAACTTGAAGATATAAAAGAATCAATAAATGACTATGTCACTGAAATAAATAGAGGATCAAGAGAGAGCAAACGTAAAATAAAAAATATGATAAGGAAAGGCAGAACTCCTTCTCCATCATTAACTATGAATTATCGAAGATTCAAGTTGATAAATCAGCAATTAACAGGTTTTGTTGATACTATTGATGGGATGATTTTTGAGGTCGAATTTCAAGGAGTTTTATCAAAAATTGAACAGCAATCAAAAGATGTGTTTGAAGCTATTAACTCAGAAAATATTATGGCTACTGTTGACGCGAGATTGAAAGATTTTGTAAAGTCACAAATAAAATATGCTGAAAAAGTTGAACAAGAAATCGCAAAACAAGAGACATGGCTTGATAATTTGCAGCAAGTAGTAGAAGATCACGAATTAGAATCTGAAATGAATCTTGAGTATATGACTGATGAAATCTTGGTGGAATTTATAATTGATGACAAAGAATTTGCTGAAGAGCTGCCTGCTGAAGTAAAAGAAAAGCCTATTATTAAACAAGTTATAACCATGCTTGATAAGGAGTAAATATTATAAGCGATAAAAATGCATTGTTAGTTTGGTGTCAATTTTTAAATTTTGGAGGTTTGGAATTTGCCGTTATTTAAGAGAAAGAAATCCGTTGAAAAAATGATGGAAGAAGTGGATAAAGCTAAAGATTCAGTATCTGATTCTTTATCGGATATTAATTCAAGATATACTAGACTCAAAAATGAGATTAAAAGAGGGTTCAAAAAAGGAATCAACCCTTCGCCTGCTAAGAAGCTTAATTTAAAACGTGCTCAAATCATACGAGATGTTACTCAAGGATTATATGATTCTCTTGATGGGATTTATGATGAACTAGAAGTATCTCAAACATTTAAGAATCTAAATCTAGAGAAATTAGATGGTTTAGTTACTCAATTCGACAAAGTTTTCAAAACAAATAATGCTTTTCTAAAGAATTTGTTTAAGCAACAAGAAAAACATCTTGGGAAACTAGAGAGCATTATTAGTCGTCAACAATTTGACATGGAGAATTTGGAAGATCTAGCTTCGGAATATGACTTAGAAATTTCTGATGATATTACAATAGAATTATTGGAAGAATTTGCTACTGATGATCCTGAATTTGTGAAGGAGTTGCCTGAGAAATTCAAGAAAGCATTGAAACGACGAATGTAGTCAAGAATTGAATTGCTTTTGGAGGGCTACACAAAATGAATGAGTTTGATAAAGCTGTTATGTTTAAGAATAAAGCAAAAGAAGCTATGAAAAACAAGAAATATGCAGAAGCGAAAAAATATTACGCTGAAGCGATTAAATATCTCACGATTTTAAGGAATAGATCAAAGTCTCCAATGAAAGAAAAATTCCAGATGATAATTGATACTTTGAAAAAGACAATTAAGAAGATACCTATTAAAGAGAAACCTGAAACTCCCCCAGATGATGTAGAACGACCACCCTTCAAGATTCCTAAGGATTTACCAGAAAACTGTAAGAAAATAATATTGAAAACAAGGAACAACTTCAAGGATATAGCAGGTCTAAAAGAACTAAAAGAAGATCTACGAAAAACAATTGAATATCCAATAAAATTCCCTGAGGAAACTGAAAAATGGGGTTTTCTCGGTGAAAGAGGTATCCTAATGCATGGACCTCCTGGTTGTGGAAAGACATTTCTGATAAAGTGTGCAAGTGGTCAATTTGGCGTACCAATAATTGCTATGCCACCTGATAGAATACTGCAAAAATATGTTGGAGAATCCTCAAAATCAGTTGCTGAATTATATGACTGTGCGGCATTATTGTCTCCTTCATTAGTATTCATTGATGAAATTGATCGTTTATTTGCATCACCTGATAGTTCAGGAGTAATTTCACAAATTACAAGTCAGATAATGCAATTACTGTCAGGTGTAGGAGTTGGAGCGTCTACAGATAAAATTGATTTACCAATAATCACTATTGCTGCTTCAAACCACCCCTGGGTTTTAGATTCAGCATTGATTAGAAGAGGAAGACTTGGTAAGATTGTATATGTACCTCCCCCAACTAAAGAAGCAAGAAAAACAATTCTTGAAATAAACCTTAGAAAGATACCTTTGTCAAGTGATGTGAACTTAAATTTAATTGCTGATAAGACTTCCAAGGATGCGAAAAGTGGGTGGGAGTATTCTTGCAAAGATATTAGCTATATTTGTCAAGCTGCACGATTAGAAGCTATGGAAAGGGAAATTGATGGTGAAGAAAATGTACGAGTTACACAAAGCATGTTACTAAAAGCATTGAATTCCATTTCAAGAACCATTTCACCAAAACAAGTCAAGCAATATACAGATTGGGAGAAGAGAGCAAGAACGAATTTATAGGTGAGTAAAATGAGTCCAGATGTTTCGAAAAGACTAGATAAGAAAATATCAAAAGAATTAGAATCAATAGCTAAATTTTTGACATCCTCAGAGAAGAAAACAGAGAAATTAATTGTAAATCATGCCAAGAAATGTATCGAATTAGTAGGAGATTTAGGTCCACGAGATCGCGCTCATTATTCTGAATTTTTCTCGGAATTGGTTTCTGATACATTACTTTTTTGTAGAGAACAACATGCGAAGTACTACAAGAAATATCGCTCCAAAGTTGAAGAAGCAAAAGAGAAAAAGAAAGCAGGTATATTAACAAAAGATACATTGGGCAATCTACTTGACCAAGCTATAGATTACAAAATGTTTGCTAATGATTTTGATAATCAAAAATTCTTAATTGAAGGTTTTACATCACAATTTGAAATGTGGTTTGTTCAAGGTAACACCGACTATTTACTTAATGTGACTAGAGATTGGGAAAATATGCAAGCAATTAGAACCAGAGAACGCGAAAGAAGAGAGATTTTAGGTGAAATAATGACTCGAACTGATAAAGAGATTGCTAGAATGGAACAAGAAGTAGGATTGACTGATTTAGAAGATGAAGAACTTGCAGAGCTATTGAAAGATGATGTTGATGAGTTAGAGGAACTAAGAGGTTGATTAGAACAAAATAATAAATTTGATTTAAATTAGATACCCATTAGCCGGGGATCAAAGGACGTTATTGGGGAAAACTATATGGCCGATAGATATAAAGAAAAAGCCGATGAATTAATTAAATTATATAATGAAGAAATTAAATTTTACGAATTCTGGTCAGATGAAACTTTACCAATTGAATTCTATGATATTGATAAGGGTAAATTGATAAAAGTTCCAATGGATTTTCAAATAAAGAGATTAAAACGAACTCTGAAAACATTGAAATCAAAAAAGAAAATTAGTGATAAAGTAAAAACTCAACTAGAATCATCTCTGGAAAACATGGAGAAAGCTTTGTCAATTGTCAATAATATTGATTCAGTCTTCAAAAGACTGTCAAAATTAGATGTTATTTTTCGAGGGTTACCTGACAAGAATAAATCAAAACTTGGAATAAAAACAATCGCAAAATTCCGGAGCACATTAATTGATAATATTAGATTACCAGAATTAGATCTCAAAGAACTTAAAGAAACAATTACTAAATTTGAGTCAAAATACAGTAAATTAAAGATAAGAGAGCGGAAGATTGAGAAAGGTGTGGGAGCTCTTGCGATTTCTGAAGAAGAAATGAATCAACTGGATTCATTGCTAGCTGAGATTGATGAGCATTTTGAAGGAATTGATTATGTTAGTATAATGGAAACAAGATTGTTTAAACTCAAAGAGAAAGAAGAGTTAGTCATTGATGTTCACGATATCCCAGATAATGTTTGTAGATCATTGCTTGATGAGCCAGGAAATGAGGATTTAAGATATAATAAGGAAGCGGGATTGATTCTTCTAAAGGAATCTGAATATAACACATATATGTTTTAGAATGTTGGATTTAAAGGTGAAAAAAAATGAAGTGGGTAAACAAATTAGACCCAACAGCATACAATGTAATGACAGTTCTAAATAATACCTTGCCAGAAGAAGAATTGATAGTTATTTTTAATACGAAACAAAAAGTGGATGATCTTAATAGTTATCTCGATCATAAGAAAGGAATTTCTAGTGTTGAATCCCTTGGTTTTAAATCCAAACACTTTGAAGAAATGGGTGCAAAAATAAGATTTGTGTTAGGTGATATTGGATTAGTTTCTTTCACAATTAAGGCTAAAGAAGTTAAGAATCAAATTTTCGAGAATTTCACAGATATTGTTACTAGTATTGGTGTTGGAGAAGATTCACATTATGTTCTCAATGACTCCCGGAAAATGGTTATGGGAGAAACCCCTACCTCATTTGATGGTTCAGGAACTAGAGTTGCAGTTGTAGATTCCGGAGTTGATACTCACCCAGATCTAAATGTTATTGCTCATTTTGATTTTTCAAGTGATGCGAGCAATCCTGAATTTGCTAAAAAAGATATTTGTGGTCATGGTACTCATGTTGCAGGGATAATTTCAGGGAAAGGTGTGAAGAATTCTGAAATAAAAGGAGTAGCTATTGGAGCTGAAATAATTAATGCTAAGGGATTAAATGCGATGGGTATAGGATCCAATGATGGTATTTTTGCAGCTATTACAAAAGCATGTAAAGACCATAAGGCAGATGTAATAAATCTTAGTCTTGGTTCTCCAGAGAAGCACTATAATATGAGTAGCTCAATGAAGGAAACATTTGTACATGCAGATGATTCAAAAAATGATTTTTACAAAAATATACACCAACAATATCCATCTGTTGTGATTGTTGCATCAGCTGGAAACAATGGTCCTGAATATAAAACTCTAAATGTTCCTGGAGCATTTGAAGAGGTAATTTGTGTTGGTAGCGTCAATAAAGATAAAAAAATGTCTTATTTTAGCTCTAGAGGTTCCAACAATCATAATAAAACCAAACCAGATGTTGTCGCTCCCGGTGGAAGTATTTTAGCAACAAAATCTAAATATGAAGCTGCTTCATCAAAATGCGAATTCTATACAGTGAAATCAGGAACATCCATGTCATGTCCACACGTGTCTGGTTTAGCAGCTTTATTATGTAAAGCTATAAAATCTCAAAATCTAAAATCACTAACAAATACTTTTGATAGACACACTTATATCAAGAAAATTATGATGAATTCTGCGATAAATCTACAATTTGATGCTAATACACAAGGAGCAGGTCTAATTAATTTTCCTGCAGCCAAAAAACTAATTGAAAGCAAGAAAGAAGTTGTGGAAGTTGTCTTGGCAGCTCCAGATCTGAGATATGAAATGGATGATTCTGTGTTTGATAAAAGTTTTACAATGTTTAAAGATATCATTCCTTTTTCAAGTCAAAGCAATGAAAATCTTGCTGAAATAGCTAACATGGTAACTAGCATTAATATAATTCAAACTAAATATGACCTGAGTTCTTTAGGAGTACTTGGTAATAAGTTAATGCAAGCATCAATAAAAAATCCCTGTAAGGAAAATTTATTTGTGCTTAGATTTAATATTCCAATTTTTAGAATTAGAACTGAAATTGAAGAACTTCTCCCATTAGAAGAAAATTATGCTAATATAACTAATAAATATACAATTAGAAAAGCAATGAAAAACGTGATTGCTTCAATAGATTCGATAACTAATATTGAAAATAAAAAATTAATCTTATATTAAGGTGGAGGAAGGAAAATGATAAATATCCCACATAAATATATGGAATATTTACAATGGTTGATGAATCCAGATCAAGTGATTCAAATTATGGGTATTTCACTTTGGGTATGTATTGGAGGATGTCATGCTACGGTTATACTTGGATTTACTTTTAACGTAAAGTCCATAAAAAAATTTAAAAAATAGATAACCAATATATGAGTCTCAAGTTTTATTAAAGGAGTTTGGATTAAGTGAGGTATATTAGATTAAGAATTATAATAGTCAATTTGTTTTTTACATCAACTTTTTTGCTATTTCTTGTATTATCAATGAACACAAATACTCGAATTCAAAATGCTTCTGCTGAGAGTTCTCTTTTATATTCTGAGGATTTTTCGTCAGATGTTTTTTCAAGCTCTGATTGGGTTCGAACAGATAATAGTGTGTTCGTTGACACAACTAATGGTTGGTTGCATATTTCCTCTGATACTGATTATGATGATTATGCTAGCTTTGTATTAAGTTGGGAATCCTCATTTACTATTATAATTCGATCCAGATCTAATGGTGGGAGAGGTTATCGAATGCCAGCATTTGAATTTTATAATAATCAAGAAAAAACTTTTTATGTTACGTGCATCGATGAGTGGATTTTCCCCCAATCAAATGGTTCCATTAATTATCTTCCACCTAGTGAGAATATTTGGTGGGATATCAAAATCGAATTTAACTCTGATTCTCAAATTTTGTTTGCAAAGAATATTAGTACAAATGCTTGGAACAAAATTTCAGAAAATAATATTGAAAATCTTGATTTTACTTCTCTAAGAATACGTCAAAATTGGGATGCCACTATTGATATTGATTTTATTGAAATATATATTGAAGACCCATTCCAATTTTATGAACCTTTTAATAGTAATGACGTTTGGATTAGTTCTAATTGGACACGCAGTGGTGATTATTATTCAATTGATGAAAAAAATGGTTGGCTACATAAAAGCTTAGCAGGACATTATGAAGATTCAGTTGATTATTCTATCTCACTTCCATTTCCATTCACAATTGAATATAGAGGTCGATTAACTAGTGGTGGAAGAGATTATACATTCCCAGCATTTCATTTTGTAACTAAAGATAGTCTCTCATTTTCTTTTGTATATGGATATTCTCAAAAGGGTCAATGGCGATTTATAGGGGAATATGTTGATTCCTCTTTAGGTCCTCATTCAGAGGGAATATGGTGGTCTGCTAAGATTGAGTTTAATATAAATAATCAAACATTATATTCAAAATCTGATTCAGCTACAGAATGGTCTTTTGTAGCCTTTAGAGAGTATAATATCAGTGATGGCATTGTTTCTTTTGGTTTTCATGGTTCATGGGATGCAATAATTGATATAGATTATGTTGCAATTGATCTTTCATTATCCCATAACCCACTTTTACAAAATAATGACAAAAGCTTTCTAGATCTATACTTAATATTTGTACCATTGGCAGCAATTATTTCAGTAATTATTATAGTATTATTCCTTTATTTTATGCTAAAAGGTGAAACTAGATATGCGAAAAGAACAACGAGAAGAGAAAGAAGAGAACTAAAAAATTTTAAAAAACAAGAAAGAAAAAATGCTAGATTTGTTAGTGAAAAATTAAGACTCGTTGAAAAACAAGAGAGAAAAGATGCTAGATTAGCAAAAAGTAAAGCTCAACAAGACAAGAAATTATCTGAGAAATTATTGAAAGATGAAATGAAAGCATTAGACAGGGCTGAACAAGTATTAGTCCAAATCTTATATCAGACTAGAAGAAAGAATTTCTTGATTACAATCTCAGATCTAATTGCAAGAAGCGGAGTTAAGCAAGATTTGGTTGTTTCGATTATTAACGAGCAGTTCGTTAGACAACATGATATTATAATAGATGGGACTACAATTGTTTTCCCCAAAGAAAAAGAGAAGTTTATATATAATTCTAGAAAAATTGTTGAAAGGGTATTAGAAAAAATAAGTTTGGATACCTATACAGTATCATTGGATGATTTCGGTCAAATGACTAAAATAAATCCAGAATTTTTAGATTTAGTCCTCATTAGTGAAATTCAAAACAAATACAGATTCATTGTTCAAAACAATATGATTATTTTTACAGATAAGCAAGCTATCTATGATGTTATTTATCATGTTAAAACACTTCTAACTATATACTATGATAAGAAAGAAGAAACAAAAGAGACATATGATCTACTCACTCAAGCAGAAATTGAGTTGGTATCAGCAATAAAGAATGCTAAAGAACTAGGATTCGCAGATGAAGTAGAAGAACTCGAATTTCATCTGAAACAAGTAAGAAGGCACATTAAAGAATTCGATGTTGACTAATATATGAAGAAGAAATGAATAATATTAATTTATCAATATGCACACAAACTGAAATGAAATAAAGTAGTAACTTCTTGATCTATTTTCCCAGAAAAATCTTTTTTAATCATGAAACAAAGTATTTACTGTTTTTAGAGTTAAAACAAAATTTTCTTAGAAATGGAGAGAAAAATATGGCAAACAAAATCATTGATGTTCTCTTTCAGATACAGGCTCTTCTAGATGCTGACATAGTCAAGCATTTGCAGCAAACTTCCATGGCTGTTTGCATTGTTGGTTGTGTTGGATTATTTGCTATGTCTCTTTATATGATAATTGAGGATTATGATCTCCCTCCGGGATGTGGTATTTTTGCAGCTATTGGCTTTGCTCTTTGGTGTTCTTTTGCTGTTGGTTATGGATTGTATGCATATATGAGCTTAGGAATGACTAATGATATCAGAAATATATTAATCACATCCCATGTTCTTCTTGGAGTTAATGCAATCTTCATGGGGATTTTTTACGATCGCGCAGAATATGATTGGGTTATAGGTTTTATCGCTTCTGTTATCACACTTTTTGGGTCTTATATTCTTGCAGTTATTGTATTTGTCTTTTTCTTGGATTGGACATTATCATTAACTATACTCTGCATTCTAATAGTTTTTGCTGGTTTAATTATTCTAGATGTTTTTGGCAGGACAGATTATTGGGAAAAGAGTTTTCGTGTTTCTGTAGGGATAATTTCTCTCTTAGTTGGAATAGGTAGTTTAGTAACTGGTTATCTTGGTTTATCGCCAAGTTTTACCTTTAATATATCACTAGGAGTGGATATATCATTGACAGTTGGGGGAGTTCTAGTGATAATTATGGGATCACTCTTACTGGGAGAAGCTTCTACAGAATTTGATTATAAACCAGGTTATACTGCTGGTGCTACAATTGGTTATACTACGCTATTTAGTGGATTAGCTCCTTGGATTATTACAATGGTGAATCAAATAAGACAAACACAAATCAACAGCTTCGTTCTAACTTTAACAATTCCACTTTCATTTATTTTACTAGCAGTAATAATCATAATTGGAATTGCAGGTTATAATGCGTGGGAACTAAGTGGTTTCTTTGTTTTTGGTTTCTTTTTACTGTTTTCAAGCATTGCATGCTTAATTTGTAGTATTTTAGGTTTCCATGGTGTAATATCAATGGGTGGATACTTGACTCCTAAAATAATGTTAACGTTTTTTGGTTCAATAATTTCGATAATTGGCAGCATATTCATTGGTCAAGGATTATTTGGAGATGTTAGTAATAGATCTATTAGTGATCCAGCAATATCAATAACTTGGATGTCGATACTATGTACTTTTATTAGTGTGGGCATTTCAGTTTGGATACCTTATATCTTGAAACTCGTTGGGCAACCAATTGATTCTATTTTTTATATTACTATAGGAGTTCCGACAGGAATTTTAACTTCATTTGGTATAATAGTACCTTTAGCTGCAACTCGGAGAAATAGAATTGATAGAAGGAATGATAGGCGTGCAAGCAGAAGAGAGGCAGATTTAATCAGACAGAAACAACAACAGGAATCACAATATTGGTCTAATGCTAGTTCTCTTGTTAAAGGGGCTATTGAAAGATCTAAAGCTAGAAGATACGAAACTACTCTAGCTAACCTTAAACGCGGTAGTGGAGTTGAGAAACAGGATATTGCTAAGGTTATTCAAGATAAGTTTACTTTAACTTATAATATCACCCTTGATGGAGAAAATGTAACATTCAATGAAGAAAAGGAAAAATTCATGGAGAAAGCAAGAAAGGCTCTTGAAAAAACTATTGATAAGGCAAGTAAAGAAGTCTTTACTATTTCTTTGGAGGAGATCAAAGCACAAACAAAAATTGATGTTGAGATTCTTGAGACTTTTATTACTACAAAACTCATTGAGAAATATAGCATTCAATTTGAAGATGGTATAATCACCTTCAAAGGTAAAGAAGGAATAATGGCAATAATTGAGCAAGTAGAGAATTTGCTTGATAGATTCTATGATATTGACGCAGAAACTCCTGATGCTTATGAACTTTTAACTGCTGCTAAAATCGAACTCGAAGCTGCCATAGATAACGCACATCATTTAGGTGCTGATGCTGAAATGGAAGATTGTAAGAGATTACTTAGAACTGTTAATAAACACATTAAAGAGTTTGATATTGAGGAAGAGGTAATTGAAGAGATTGTTGAAGAAGTTCCAGAAGAAATACCTATAGATAGTACTGTTCAAGATGCTATTGAACATGTTGAAGCGCTTTTGAATGAATACTATGACAAGAATGTAGAGACAAAAGAGACATATGAATTACTTACTAAAGCAGAAATTGAGTTGAAATCAGCAATAAAACATGCTACAGATATTGGTTTTGGTAATGAGACAAATAAATTAGAATTTCTTTTAAAAACAGTTAGAAAACTCCTTGATGAGTTTGAATTAGAGGAGGAGGAAAAGGAAGAAGAGATACCAGAAGAACCTATTGAAGCTGAAGAAAATGAAGATGAACCTTTAGAAATCGAAGAAGAAGAAATCCTTGGAGAAATCGAAGAAAAGTTAGAAGAGATTGAAGCTGAATCTGAAAGTAAGGATGAATTCCAAGATTTTGGAATCGTAACATTCGAAGAGAAGGAAATCCCATCTGATGATGATAAGCAAATTGAGGGAACAAGTGAATACGAGGAATATGGAGTTATTCCAGAAGAATCCAGTATAGATTTAGATTCCCCAGATATTGATACTAGTGTTGAACCAGAATTAGATGATGAAAACTCATTGGATGTTGTAGAGGTAATTGAACAATATGATGAGAAAATAAAACAGGTTGAATCTTTGCTTGAAGAATACAAGAATGCTAAATCAAGAAATGAAAGTACTGCTTCCTTCTTACCAGAAGCACAAGCAATTCTAAACGATGCAATAATACTGGCAACTCGTATAAATAGTCCAGAGAAATTGAATATTTGTATGGAATTATCTCTTGAAATAGAAAGTTGTATTGATGAATATAAGAAGTCAAAGGAAGATTAAAACACATTTTGATTTTCTTATATTTTCTTCTTCAACTATTTAGTTAGTATCTGCTTCCTTGATAGCAATCTCTGGTAAACCAAATTTCTCTAATTCCAAAAATATAGCTTCATGTGGAATATTTTCTTTGGTTCTTCTAATATAATAATCCCTAGCAAATTCAATTCGTTCCCATGGATAAACAATCCAGTTGCTTGTTTCCCCAATATAAAAATCTGGTTTGAAAATAGATTTGGGTTTGTAATGAATTGTAGCTGTTTTGATATCTTTTACTTTCTTTTTCTTCAAGTATTTTAACACGAATTCCAAGCTTTTCCCTGTATCAGAAACATCATCAATTAGTAATACTTTCTTATTCTTTACTTTATAACAGAATTTTCCAGTTAGCTTTGGTTCTTGTAATGTTTCATTTATGTTTGTATAAAATTCTACACCTATTGTTGTAACATATTTTATTCCTAATAAATCACTAATAATTCTTGATGGTACAAATCCACCTCTAGTTATTGCTACTATGACATCTGGTGTAAAATCAGAAGATTTTATTTTCTTATATAGCTCATATACCATTTCCCAGATTTCATCAAAGGATATTACAAGAACTTCTTCATTCATTTACTATCACTTTTTTCAATAATTACTGTTTATCGATTACATAGGATTCAATATAATAAAATGTTTATAACATTAGCAATTGAATATTACATGAAAAATATGTTTCTGATAGAGAATTATAATGTAAAGGTATCACGAATTAGCATAGTACAGAAACTTTCGCAGAGTAAAGTTGACAAGTTATTAGATGAAATAAATCAAGCAGAACAAAAGAAGAAGAAAAAATGTGAATTCTTAATCATAGATGCAGAAGCTGTAGCAGGATTATTACATTTAAAAGCCTGCATTCATTATTCAATAAAGGCTTTTCAACAGAAAAATAATATTGCTAATTCTTTGAAAACTGAAATTTTATTGTATTTATCGGGATATAGACAAATAAGTAAAGCAATTAGTAAAATTGGTATTAACCCTAAATCTACTGATTTCTTATTCATACAAATTCTCCCAGCAAGTTCAGATAAAAGATTAACTCTAAGTTTCGAAGAAGTATTGAAAAACGCAAATATAGAAATCAAGGATTTTTTTGATGACATTAATTATTTACCATTATTAAGTGAAAGTAAAATTAGAAAAAATCTGAATATATCAGAGAATGAAATAACACTGTTAACCTCAGATAAGAATTGCAAAAACCGTGAAGAAATCATTGAAAAATTAGCGATTGAAAAATCAGCCCTTTTAAACATAAACAAATGAATTATATCTAACTTAGGGTTATAATGGGATTATTTCTATATACTCCTAAACCTAACCATTCACCAAAAATTTCTACAATAATAATCCAATCGGGATTTTCTAAGTCAACTGGACCTTTTGGTGCCGATGGATGGTTTGCTAGTAGATTTATAATATCATTTCTTTTTAATTTTGTATGTCTTCTTTTCATAGTAATTCGCCATTTTACATCACTTGGAATCTTTTGGAAGTATTCAGGAATGATCTTTTCGAGCTCCTCATAATCACTTTTAATTAGTTGTTCAAGTGGTGTTATTTTTTTACAAATAATGAATTGAAATTTGTTTTTACTAATTACTTTTCTTAGTTTTTCAAATGTTTCAAGCAAGTTATCTTTAATAGCTAAAAGAAAGAGTCCTTTAATCGGCAATCTAAAAGCATCTAAGGGAGTTACGCTACAGTATTTTACTAAAACGTGCCATAATTCGCTCATTCCATCTCGTTCTTTAACTGCTTCGCAACTTGCTAAGATAAATTTTGCATCTTGTTTTATTGCTTCGGAGATTTTCATAATTTCTTACCTTTGAATTCTTTTTTGTCATAAATAGCTTTCTTGAAACCTTAGGAAAAGTATTTTATTTTAGTTAAATAAATGCTTCATTGTATAATAAATGAGGGGTTAAACTTACCTTGTCTGAAAACCAAAATGACAGTCTAGAAAAGAAGGAATCACGAAAATCAGATATTAAGGATTTCATAGAGATTGTTCTTTTTCTTGGTTTAGCGGTTTTAATTATCTTTAGTTTTAATTGGATACTTGGTGGTATACTACATACTGATTCTCCCTTAGTTGTTGTAACTAGT
>JABLTI010000160.1 GCA_013166835.1 Promethearchaeati archaeon
TAATTGCATGATAATAAATACTGGATAAAGAAAAAAGTATAGATTAGTAGTCAGACACTTCTAATCTATTGCTTGAGAGCTATTGCCTCTATTTCTACGTCGACATCTAATGGGAGACGAGCTACTTCAACAGCTGCACGTGCAGGGGGATTTTCTTTGAAAAATGTTGAATAGACTTCATTCATGTCTTTGAAATCATTCATATCTTTCAAGAAAACAGTGCATTTTACAACATCTTCCAATGTTGCTCCAGCAGCTTCAATAATAGCTTTTACGTTTTTTAAAGATTGTTCAGTTTGATCCTTTATTAATCCCGTAACCATCTTACCGTTAATTGGGTCAAAAGGTATTTGTCCAGAAACAAAAATCAAATCTCCTGCGATGATTCCTTGAGAATAAGGACCTACTGCTTTTGGTGCCTTGTCAGTTTTTATTACCACTCTTTTTGTCATATTGCTGATACTCCTATGCTTTTCTAACAAAACTATTCTTTTTTAACTTTACTTGAATCTGTTAATAATTGGGTCTCAAATGAAAGTAGAATAGTTTGGTTTAAATACCTAAAATTATCAATACAACATAGAAAATCAAAATGAAAAAATTTCTTTTTATTAGAGGAGAAACTAAATGGCTATGGAACAATGGTTAATTTGGACATTAGTTGGTATTGGGCTTGTTTTGTTCTTTATTGCCGTAACTTTCTTGGCAGGAATAAAAGTAGTCTTAGAATATGAACGCTTGGTTATTTTCAGATTAGGAAAATACAAACGTACAATAGGTCCGGGATTAGTTTATGTCTTCCCCGTCCTAGAATCTGGAAAGAAAGTAGACTTACGCATTATTACTCAGGATATTCCACGACAAGAGGTTATAACTCGAGATAATATTCCTGTTTTAGCGAACACAGTAGTTTACTTCAAGGTTGAACGACCAGAAGATGCTATCATTAAAATTGAGAATTATGTGTATGCTGTGAGGCAATACACTCAAGCAGCTTTACGTGATACTATTGGTACAATGGAATTAGATCAAGTTTTGACTGAGCGAGATAATATTGCTCTTGATATTCGAGAAATTGTTGACAAAGAAACAAATGAGTGGGGTATAGACATTAAAGGTATTAAAATTCAAGAAATTGAATTACCTGCAGAAATGAAACGTGCCTTCGCTATGCAAGCTGAAGCTGAAAGAGAAAAACGTGCTATTATCATCAAAGCTGAGGGTGAGCAAATCGCAGCAGCAAAATTTGCTGAAGCAGCTAAACTACTTGGTAAGACTCCTGGAGGTCTTCAATTAAGAACCCTGCAGACAATTCGTGATATTGCACAAGATCCAAGCGAAAAAATCGTCATTTTCATGCCCAGTGAAATACAGGGAATTGCTTCTGAAGTTCTAAAAAGAACTAAGAAATAGTGGGGATACGTAATTGTCAATCCAGCCTAATAGACGATATATTCAATTGGCATTTAATGGAACAATGCAACAAGTCAAACGTATATTACCAAGAATTCCCTATGATCCGAGAATACTCATCGAAGCTGGAACCCCTTATATCAAGCAATTTGGCATGAATGGTGTACGGCTTATACGGAGACTTTGGCGTGGACTTGTTGTAGCTGACCTAAAGATAACAGATGGTGCTGTAAGAGAAGTTCGATTTGCTGCTAATGCAGGAGCAAATGCAGTAACAGTAATGGGTTCAGCACCAATTGAGACATTGGATTTCTTCAATGAATACTGTGAAAACTTGGGGGTATACTCAATGATCGATATGTTAGGAGTAGATAATCCCCTAAGAAAATTACTTCCATTAAGACATAAACCAAATTTTATTGTGATTCACAAAGGAAGAGATGAAGAAACCAATGTTCGAAGCATCATTAGGTATAAAGACATTTCAAAAGTAAGAGGAAAATTCGATGTCTTTATTGCAGTAGCAGGCGGTTTAGAAGCTAGCGGAGTACGAAAAGCTTACTTCAATGGGGCAGATGTTGCAATATTAAACATAATAAGTAGAGGAGATCCCAACCAAGGCATCTTAGACACTAGTGATTTTCGACAAGTAGTACCAACAATTCTAAGAGAAGTAGGACAATAAGTCTGGTAATAATTGAGGGTTCAGTCTACCCCTCTAATTTTTTCTTTTTAAATAAAATAAACCAATTCTAAACGTTCCCTAAACCATTATTGACTCAAAGGCAACCATTGTCAAAGATTCCTTAAGTAATTTTGTGCCCATAGAATACTTGTGATTCAAAATGAAGAAATCAATACTCATCCCAATAATCATTGCATCCATCGTTGTGGTTGCAGGTCTATCCGTTGGATTATCTTTAGCATTAACTCCAACAGCAGATAGCGAACTAGCAGTAGTAAATGCTACAGCCGATGAAGAAACAGATACTGTAACAGTTACCATAGAATGTGAAGGAGAACAAACTCAGACTCAAACTCAAGCAGGTAAAAACTTCAAATATCAAAGACAATTTGCTTATATGCATCAAATACAAATCAAGAATGGAAATGATGGCCAAGTCCTTTATCAACAACAATATCGGTATCAATACAGAAACAGAATTCAATCAGGCAACACATACATGTATCAATACCATGTTGAAGGCCTTGAAAGTGGTATGCAATTACAATTAAGAATTGAATACAACAATGGCAAAGTATTAACCCACACATTTACAGTATAAACTAATTACCCCTTAACAAAGATTAGAAATACTCAAGATTTTTAGAGTATTTCTTATTTTGTTTTTCTTTTTTATTCTTCTAATTCTTTCTTTTTTCTTTTTAGAAGGAAAATGGTGACCGAGCGGGGATGTGTTCGAAAGGAAGTCGCAACTTCCAACCATTGAACCCCGGATCCCTACCATAACAGAAATATCAGGCGCACCTGATACTTTCCCCAAGGTAGAATCATACCAATCTAGACCACCCGGCCATTATTTGTCTATTTTTGTGCTTTTCTCGTTTATTAAAAATGTTTTCTCATTTTTGTCTTGCGATTTATTGTTTTTCCTGCTTATAAGTGTAAGTTTCAAGTATTACTTGGATATTCTTCGGTCTTTTTTAGATACTTGTCACAACTTATGCATATTTGTCTCCACTTTGGCAGTTTAAAAGCAACCATTTGTAGTGTAATATCAAAGGAGAAGAACCTCACTTGACCATATCAAAAAGTTGTATGGACTCACCATCCGAAACCAAAAAATCAAGTTCCGTGAATGATAACGATTGCCTTATTTGCCGTATTTCAAAAATTAGGCATGAGCGTCCGGACATCGTTAAATGGTATTTTTCCTCTGACAAACCACAACAAGAGAAAATAAAATTAGCAACTCTTCTTACTGGTATTAAATTCGATAAGGAAATTGTAGATTATCTTAATGACCCCACTGTTCGTGAGTTTGTTTTTTCCGACTGAATTATTTTTCTTCATTCCTCTTCTATTATCTCTTCTGCTATCTCTGCTATTGGTTCTGTATCTGTTCTTTTTCGTCTTGAACTTGTAAAGATAAGTATCCAAGGAAGTGCCATTGCTACTATTAATCCTAGTGTTAAGAGAATTATGCTCCAAGGTGGGAGATTAATTCCTCCTGTGAAGTTGATTCTGATGATAAAATATCCTAATGGATAAATACCATCTAAGAAGAGTAGGGTATTGTTATTTTCTTGATTTGGATATAGCCAACTATTTTTACTTTCTAATGCTGGGGATGTGAGGTTAAAAGATGACATATTGAGTTCTAAACTGTACAGTGGTATTAAATCGTACAGCAACACATCTAATCTTATATTATCCAAATCCAGATGTAAATCATCAATTTCGAATTGGAATTCTTCTAATGGAATTGCATAGAAATCTTCCACTTCTTCTGGTATCTGTATTGGTATTATTATTTCTTCACCATCTGTTGTCCAATCGAGTTCATATTGGGTCATGTTATCGGTGATCCCTGCTGTTACAGTTGCTGTTCCTGTTACATTGAAAAATGGCGTCAACAAAACTGAGACAGTATAGTTAAGAAATGTAATGTTAAACAGTCTCACTGGATTCAAATTTGTGATTTCTGTGAGGTTTTCACCAATGAATGTCTTAAAAGCTGCAAAATCAACTTGTTCAGGAATTCCTAATTCTGTTAAAGAAAAGACTTCAGTTTCACCTAAAGGTGTAATGAGTTTCACCGTTCCTTCAAAACGTCCCCAAAATCGACTGTTTTCTCCGGTGATGCCTAGTTTTAGATTCACATTATCTCCTGCGTTTACTTTTGTAGGAACATCAGCTGTTACTAATATTGGTGACATAAGCCCTATATCCAAAAAAAGACTCATGTTCAATGCAAGGGTTTCATCTCCAAGATATGCTTCCGCGCCAAAAGGTCCAACTGAATGATTAAAGTTGAATGATCTCAAGTCAATTCTTACGTAATCATCTTCCATTGGCAATGGTGCTGTTGTTTTCCAGCTGTATATTTTTAGTCCTTCCTCATATTCTGCTGAAAAAATGAAATCGTTTTCTGCGATTACCCTGAAGGATTGGCTTTCTCCTTCATCTTTGAATTGCCCTACACTCTTGATATTTTCAAAATTCGTGATATCTACGATTTCAATGCCATCTTTTTCATTTGCTAGATAGGCAAAACTATCTTTAATCCAAATACTCCATGTTTTACCATTTTCCAAATTACTATAATTAGCTATGATTTTTGGTCTTCTTATTCCTTTTATGTTTACTACCTTGATACCATTTTCTCTATTTGCGATATATGCTAGATCGTTTCTTACTGCTACACTTACTGTGTCCTCGAATTCATTTCGAACTTCTGAGATTTTCTTTGGTGAACTTGGATCAGAGATATCTACTATTTCTAGACCTTTATTTACTCCTGCTGCTACAAAAGCAATGTCTTCTCTAATGTAAATGTCAAATGGTTGTCCACCATATGTAGCAATTTTTTGAGGATTTTCTATATCTGTAATGTCAATAATTTCTATACCATTGATTCTGTCAACAAGATAGGCATAATTATTTACTATGATAACTTTCCAGGCAATTCCACCATCATTTAATACCCCTTTTTCGATTATAGTGAGTGGATTTACTATATCTAATATTCTGAGTCCTGCTCTTCCGTGAGCAACATAAGCTATATCATCTATAATTTTTACATCATAAGCACTTTCCCCATCTGCTTGGTATTCATTTACATATATTGGATTTGATGGGTCGGTTATATCTACAACAACCAATCCTTTGACTTGATCCGCTAGAAA
>JABLTI010000161.1 GCA_013166835.1 Promethearchaeati archaeon
AGGATCAGTGTCATAGGTGTTGATTTCCTCGCCATCTGTGAGACCATCGCTATCTGAATCTGCTACTGTTGGATCAGTATTATAGAAGAAGATTTCATCCCAATCAGTAATATCATCGGTATCTGTATCGTCATCTTCTGGATCTGTATCATAGAAATCTTCTGTGAGGTCATCTAACAAATCACTATCACTATCCATTTGACCTGTACGGAATACTGAACCTAAGTAGGTGTAACATGGTGCATCGCCAGATTCTGTTGGACCAACTAATTCTAAACAATAGACTTTGTAATCATTACTGCAAAACGTTATATCCAATACTCCATCATTATTTACGTCAGCAAGTGTTGGCGGTCTCATGACCATATCCGTTGTAGAGTACGAAAATTCTAATTGTCCAGTATGGTTTACACAGTTAAGAGCACCGGAAGGGGTAGGCTCGAATTCGCCAGAACCAAATAGAATTTCAAATTTATTATCACCATCAAGGTCAGCAATTGTGGCACCATAAAGAACATGAGTGCCTGTATCATAGTCCCATTCTTTTGTTCCAGTGTGACTTAAACAATATAGCTTACCATCAATTGATCCCATTATAATCTCTAGAGTATTATCTCCATCAAGATCTGCAAAGGCAGGTGCTGTGCTAACCATATCTCCAGTTGTATAGTTCCATTCAGATCCTCCAGTATGGTTTAGACAATAAATTTTGCCATCTATAGAACCATAAACGATTTCTAAATCATTATCATTATCAATATCAGCAAAAGATGCACACCCCATGATTTGATTATCAGCAGTGTAATTCCATTCTTCGATGCCAAGATGATCCAAACAATACAGTTTATTATCATAAGAACCAAAAATAACTTCTAGTGTTCCATCATCGTCTAAGTCTGCTAAAACGGGTGCAGCTAAAACCCAGCCATCTGTTTCATAGGTCCATTCAAGATTGCCTTCATGGTCTACACAATGAGTTTTGTTATCCCAAGAACCAAATAATATTTCAAGTGTTCCGTCTTCATCAAGATCACCAACAGATGCACTATTCATTATAACACCTCCTGATGAATAACTCCATTTTAGGGCTCCTAAGTGACTTAAACAATATAATTTTCCATCACTACAAGTGGCTAGTATTTCGAAAGTTCCATCATCATCTAGATCAGCTATCGTTTGTGATGATCCTATATCAGCACCAGTTGTATATGACCATTCTACTCCTCCCATATGGTTTAGACAGTATACTTTGTCATCACCTGAACCAATGATAATTTCGTTTGTTCCATCTTTGTCTAGGTCAACGATTACAGGAGAAGAAGCCGTTGCATTACCAGTAGGAAACTCCCACAGCTTTGATACTGTCAATGCGTCAGGCATCATTACTGGCGTTTCATCTCTTATTATTATATTAGCTCCAATTGGAGCTACTAACATTGTCAAACTCAATATCATTAAAATTACATATATTTTTCGAGTCATGGGTTATCACCCTCCTCGGAAATAATATGACTCGTATATAATTAGATAATGAAGCATTTAGGTTTTTCTCAAAAAATCCTGTAAAAGGAATAAACACAAATTTAGTTCCTCAATGCTTTTTTTTTGTTGATTTTCAATTCCAAAAACCCCAGTGTCTGAATCTATTTCAAAAATCCCTTCCTAGGATCAAAGATAATGTACTAATCAACCCATAAATCCTTAACAATAGTATATTTGTCAATTGTGATAACAAAAGAACCTGATATAACTTTCCCACCTGCTTTTGTGATTTCTTTTTTCTTCTATCCTTTCTTGCAGAAAAGATAGATATAGCTGAATCAGAAGAAGTTAAGGAGCTAGAAAAAATCAAAAAATTACAGGAAAAGAAAGAAGCGGTCAAGGAAGAAAAAGAAGAAAAAACAGAGTAATGTAAATCTATCATCATTCTATATTGGGCTGGGTCCATTGATTATTCATTTAAAAATTAATTCCAAAATGAATGCGTTACATTTAATATGCATTGTTGAATTTAGAATTAGGGATAATAGCTAACATAAAAAATCTAAAGGGAGTAATAATGAAGAAACATTTTCTAGTTCTAACATTGATAGTTTTTATGATAAATGCCTTTATTGCAGATTATCAAGCAATTAATGTATCTACTTCAACAATAAAGCAATTTGAAGCAGTAAATAATCTTAAAGCTGAAAACAGTAGTCAAATGGTTGCTGATAATTGTGCTTTAATTGGAAATTGGGACATGAATTATGGGAGCCCCCATAATATTATAATTAATGATACACTTGCATATATCATCGTTTACAATGCAGGTTTAGTGGTAGTGAATATCAGCAATCCTTCTTCACCTGAAGTAATTGGTTATTGTCTTTTCGAGGGATTTGTGTTTCGAGGTTTCTATATAAAAGACCATTACGCAATTCTCACAAATAGTGATTTTGGATTGATGATCATAGACATTAGTGATCCGAAAAACATAACTATTTTAGCAAACTACACAGGGATAGGAGTTGGAGGTGCATTTGAAGCTTTTAATGATTTAGCAATCACAACAGCTAACAGCCAGTTCACTATATTAAACATTTCAAATCCTGAAACACCGGTGGAATTAAATCAAACCAACCAAGCTTTAATATCTCACATTGCATTAACGGATAAATACTCTTTTTTCACAACAAGAACAACAGATACTATTGAGATATATAACATAACCAATCCATCAACTCCAGATTATATCACTGGATTCTATGATGGGCATTACTTACTAGATATTTATGTTGAAGGTGATTATTTATACTACTCATCAACCCCTGCATTGACGATAATGAATATTAGCAACATAGAGAGTCCTGTTTTTATAGCTAATATATCCGCGGGAGGAGGAGCTCATGATATAAAAAAAATTGGTGATTATCTATACTTAGCATCTAATTTTGGTCTTAAAATAATTAATATATCAAATATTCATTCACCCGAGCTTGTAGGTTCGTATAATGGTGATTACCTTAGCAACTTTATTGATGTTCAGCAAAATATAGCTTGTATAACAGAATTTGATTTTGGAGTAGAGATAATTAATATCAATAATCCTTCATCACCAGTGAAAATTGGTGAATTTAATTTTGGGGGATACACCTCTGATGTACAAGTAAATGACGATCTAGCATTTGTGGCTAATGATGGATGGCTTGCAGTTCTGAATTTAACAGATAAAACTAATCCAGTTCAAATATCACGCTATCCCAACCATAATAGAGAAACTTATTACTGTTTAGCAAAATCAGGGGATTACGCTTACATAGGTTCATATAGTGTAAGCCAACTTGCGGTTATTTCTCTTAGTGATTTAGAGAATCCAACCCAAGTGCTAAATCTTTGGGGCGCTGGATTCATTTCAGATATTGTTGTCAAAGGAGATTTGGCTTTTCTAGCTACAGCTGACGATGGTTTAGTAATTTATAATATAAGTAATCCAGCCAATCCTGCTTTTGTAAGCTCCTTTGATAATGGTGGAGGAATAGTAAACATCGAAGTAAAAGGGAATTATGTGTATGCAGCAGACAGAACTGATGGTTTGGAAATAATCAACATAACAGACATAGAACATCCAACGTTAATTGAAACCTATCTGGGATATGCACAGGATGTGGTAATCGCTGAGAATTATGTGATAATAGCTACTAATAGATTATTAAACGCAATTGTAATAGAGGAAATGGTTAGTGAAACTGAATTAGTTAAATTGAGTCAGTTCGATTATGAAGGGGAAGTTCAAGGAATATTTGCAGAAGAAGACTTAATTTACATTGCAGATGGATGGAATGGTTTGAGAATACTTAATTGGTCCAATCCATCTCAACCAAGACTTGTAGGAGAATATCGTGAGGAATCAAATGCAGAAAAAGTATGCGCAAAAGATGGATACATATACCTTTCATATGGCTTAAATGGATTGTCAATAGTCATTTTTGATGCGAATAATAATGGAATTCCAGATGTTCTTGAAAAACCAGAACCTCCCTCTCCTACACCTTCATCCCAAAGTGGAATTGCTTTCCCTGTTGTATTTGCAGCTTTGACAGTAAATTTGATTGTAATTACTGCTGTTAGAAAACGAAGGAAATAACAAGAAAAGAAAGAAGAGGCTAAAGAAGAAGAAAAAGGAGAATCTTCGTAATTAACAAGAGCAACAAGAATTCTTTTTATTTTTGAAAATTATTCTGAATCTGAGGAAAAGATTGTGGGTAAAGAAGATCTTGAAATTAATTCTTTAATCAAATTTAATACTATCCACCCAAAGGATATGACTAAAGAGGATTGGCTTGAAGATTTCACTAGTTTCTATAAAGTGATGAAAGACAATTACCCGTATTTAAGTTTGAAAGAACGCACGCATGGTTATAATTGGTTAGACTTAAAGGATAAATATCTAAAAAGATTAGAAGAAGCAGATGGTGTTTTAGAAATTCTAGCAGTTTTTTGGGATGCTGTTACTGCTCTGCAAGATGACCATATATCTATCTGGTTACCACATTGGATGAGCTATCATTTTAAGGAAGGGTCATTTTTTCAGCAACGTGAACCCTTTAAAACTATTTTTTCCAAGGAACTAAAAGAAGCAAGCGAGTACTGGAAACCAATAATGGAAAAAGGCTACCTCGAGAGAACTGGCTTAAATTTTGATGTTCTAATTCTTTATACAAAGGGTAATTATGTTATTGTCGATGGTCATGGTTCTTGGAAGGAGAAATACGGATACGGTACCAAAGTAACTGCAGTGAACGACACCCCAATTGATATCGCTATAAAGGATACCTTCGAGAAAGAAATCATTAAATGGGATTTTGCACGGAAGAAGCCCTATCAGTTATACATTGATCCCAAATTTTTTGGCGCTTCAGCAATTTTTACTCTTGAAACAGCAGAAGGAGAAACGAAAAAAGTAACTTTCGATGCTTCAAAGGACTATGAGTACTCCCAAATATTCAACTATCCATCTGAATGGTTAACAACAAAAATTTGGCCCAGGAGGAAAATTGCTTATATTCGATTCAAAAATTTTGAGCTAGATAATGTAGATGAGCAGAGGTCTGAGTTTCTTCTTGCTTTCTATAAACAGGTCAAAGATTTTGATCATCTAATTATTGATGTGCGAGGGAATTCTGGGGGTTGGAAACAAGTTTGGCAAGATAATATCATTGCTCCCTTAATTAAGAAGAAAACAACCTCTAAGATGTATGTTGGGTATCGAAAAGGGGCTTAT
>JABLTI010000051.1 GCA_013166835.1 Promethearchaeati archaeon
ACTACAACTCAGAATCAAACTATTACAATAACTACTGAAGCAGGATTAATTTTATCATCTGTTATAATTACAGCAGTTCTAGGTGTAACATTTGTTGTGCTTATCCTCAGAAAGCGTAAAAAATAGGTTAGTTAGTTCTGAAAGCTTTTCAAGCTTTCACCTATTTTCATTTTTTTTAATTTGAAAAGAGATGCTCAGGACTCACACTTCTTTTAGAGGAGTAAAATCATCAAGAATTTCTTTTTTTTCTTTTAAAAGCTTTCGAGAAATCAATTTCTTCTGGAAGATGTAAAACTCGACCTTCCATGCCACCTGCAATGGTAATGATCTCACCAGAAATATGACCTGATAATTTGTCTGATGCCAATACTGCAATCATATTTGCAATATCTTCTGATTCGGCAATCTTTTTCAAGGGAACAGTTTTCAAAATATGTTTTATACCTTCTTCGTCGTCAAGATATTTTTCTGACATTGGAGAGACAGTCCACCCGGGACAAACGGCATTAACTCGCCCTAATCTTGCCACATTGATAATCTCATTTTTTAGGCTTCTAGTTAAGCCATAACTTATGGCAGCTTTTGCTGCAGCATAATCAGCATGACCTGCCGCTCCAAAAACAGCAGAAGTAGAGCCTACAATAATAATACTAGCAGACTCACCATCATATTTTCGAAGTTGTTGTATAAAAGAACGACAACATAGGAAGACACTATCAAGGTCTATTGCCATGGTATGTTTCCATCTCTCCAAAGTCATTTTTTCAATTTCACTGTAGTCTTCCGGCCAGATGGCTGCATTACAAATAAGGATATCAATTCGACCTTTTTTCTTCTCAATTTCCTTAAACATTTCAAGAACTTGAGATTCACTCGAGAGATCAGCTTTAATACTAAAAGTCTTCTTGCCTAATTCATTAGTTAATTTCTTAGCTCTAGTTTCACTACTATTGTAATGAACTATAACATCAACACCTTCTGCAGCAAGTAACCGAGCGGTAGCTGCACCAATACCACCTGAAGCACCAGTTATGAGTGCCACTTTTCCTTCAAGTTCTAAATCCATCTCTATCGATTTTTATATGATTTAACCGAGTAATTAGTTTTGGCATTGATTGTTTTAGTTAAAGAAATTTAAAAACGATAAATTAGTTGATGCTCAGGACTCACACTTCTTCTTGCCGGGTTAGCAGTCCGGTTCGGGAAGGACACGCGGAAGTGGGAAGAACCTGCTAGCTGAGCATCCCGCTGAAGACTCAACGAGCATACCACATACATTTTAACTGATCATACAAGAGAACAGTTCTTTTACTAATTAAAATTTATATTAAGAAAACTCAACTAAAATTATATGAACTCTAGAAAAAATAAGGAAAGATAAGCTTTATCTACGTTTTATGATTATTCTTATCCCTCCGATGACTACACCAGCAAATATCACAGCTCCAATTACTATGAGAACTATGACAAATAGTTTAATGGGGGGACTAGTTGCCAATGTTAAAGTTCCATATGTTTCTACGAATCCAGGAGCACCATCTTGGGGTACTTCCCAGCCACAAAGGTAAGTTGCTGCGCTAAACATTACTCTGATAGCACTGTTTTCTGTACCCACTGGAAGGGTGTTATTTAATTCTGTTGCGGTCGAGCTTCCATCATAGGAGTCATCAAAGGTTATACTAATGACTACTTCTATTATGGTGTGATGTGTTTCTTTATGAGGAGATGCACCAAATCCAATAGCCCATTCTGCAAAATCATTTCCTGGATTTGTATTACCAGGATCATGATCGCGGTCTAAAAACATAGTTAGGTTTTCATCAATAACTTCATCCCAATTAGCATCAAAGAACACCCAAAGATGGTCATCTACTTCTGAAGTGTTGTCGGGGAGATCATCAAATAGGAGGAAAAGTTTGCTATCAGTGTTTTTAATGTATATGTGGATAAAATCTGGGTCATGTCCGGGTGAGGGATCAGTATGGTTAAAAGATATATGTCTGGCATCTGCCCACTCATCCTCAGTAAAGGTGCCATCGATATCTGGTATAACCTTAGCCCAACGACTATCCATATAAGTAATTTGAGATTGAGTTGTGGTAGCTTCTAAAGCTCCCATTATAAAGAATAATAATAAAAACAGTGAAATTAACCTTCTTAGTTTCAAATGAACACCACAATTTTTACTTTTAAGATATGAAAGATTCTTACTATATTATCAATGAAAAGGATTTATTTAAACTAGCTCCAACAAAAGTTTCGAATAGGTCAATTTTATATTTAATTTTTCATTTAAAATAATTGATGCTTAGAACTCACAATTCATCTTTACAGCTAGTAGTTCGGTTCAGTATGGAGTTAGTTCTTTAATTTAAAAGGAAAATTAGATTTTTCAGAATGAAAATAAATGACTTATTGATTATTTCTAAATCAAAACCCTAAGCTTGCATCTACTATTTCCCTTTGTTACAGTTTCCTCAAGAATAACTTCAACAGGTTTTTCTATTGCTGTTTCAAGAAGTTCTTTCACCCAACCTCGAGAGCAATTACAGAATGTAGGTGAAATCTTACCTGCGGGGATTTTGTTAATTACTGGGCAGTAACATTTATCCCATATAAATGCAACCTCTTCCTTTGTTATCTGTAAGCTGTCATATATTTTGCTTAATTTTCCAAGAAATTCTTTCATATCATTCGAATTCTTATATAGGCTTTTAGCATCCTGGATGAGTTTCTTGTGTCTATCATGTATACACTTTCGTCCACATTCTTCTAGTAAGAGTATCTTTTTCTCAGGATCCAGGTGTTTATCAAATCCATCCATTAAATTAATCATCATTTTTTCGCATCGTTCCAAGAATTTAACACCTAAGAGTTTTTTATTCATGTAATCAATACAGAGAAATAACTTATTTCCTATCTTACTACAATATTCTTGTTGAAATTAATATGATTATCGCTGAAAATTGATGCATTCGCCCACACTTCTTCTTGAAGGTCTAGCAGTCCGTTTCTTTAAAGATAAAATGACTATGAAAATAAATGAGAAAAACACCAAGGAATAATTAAATCCTGGAATAGTTCTTGTAGTAGTTTCTATTTGAAGTATTTCTAAACCATCTTCTCGATCTGCAACAAATAGAAGGTTATCCTTTACAAAGATTTTTTTTGCATGTCCACCATCAAAGTAACGGCCAATTTTATCTGGAATGACAGGATCGGAAAGATCAAGAGCTATTACCCCCCTATTGTAATCAGCAATGAAGGCAAAACTACTATTGAAGCTAATAGAATGCATATTCCCGCCATCATCGAACTCACCAACTTTCACAATATTAGTTGGATCAGTTATGTTTAGTATTTGTATTTCTCCTCCATTCAAATAGTGATTTCCTACAAAAATATAATTTTCATAGATTTTCGGATCCCAGAAATCAGTTTCAGCAACTATGTGTGTTGATAATTGTTGAGGTGAGCTCGGATTTGAGATGTTAAGAAGTCTTATACTAGTATAATCATTTCTATGATCAGTTACACATGCTAAATCTCCCTTAATATCGAGTTGCATACAATTAAGGTAATTATAATTATATCGTACTAGCTTAACAGGACTCTCCGGATTTGTAACATTAAAAATCTCTAATCCATAATCCCAATTAGCAACAAATAATAAATCATCTTTAATCTCAACATCACTAGAATAGGTATTTACCGGATATTGGTAGATTTCTTCAGGATGCGCTAAATCTGAAACGTTTATGATTTCCAAACCATCAGGACCATCTGCAACAAAAGCTAAGTCATCTTTAACCACAAGCTCCATAGCAGAACCACCATCAAATAAAGAAGCTAATTTAACAGGATTTGTAGGATCAGAAACATCTATGATAACCAACCCCCCAGGATTATTATCAGTAGTATCTAATACAAAAGCTATATCTCCCTGTAAAAAAACATTCATAGTTTCTCCATTGGTATCTATAGAACCTATTTCTGTGAAATCTATCTGTATGTTTATCCTAGAACCATTAATTGCAGGAATGTTAAGGGAAAAGAAAATTATTATTACAACGATCATTTGACTAGTATTCTTCATAATGTTAGCTCTCAAATAACTCAACCTCTAATTCAATAATTATAAGGTGTACTTTATGCAACCAATTGTTCAAGTAAAGTGATAATTAATCCCAATAAAATACTTCTTTTAGGTCTTGTTTTTCAATGAAAGATGATATTACTTGATGCTCAGGACTCACACATCTTCTTTTACTTATCACTGAAAATCCTTTAATTCATCTATTTCCATTATCAAATATCCTGAGGTTTAGATATGAAAGTTGTTGTTTTAGGAGCAGGATATACAGGAAATGTTATTGCAAGAGATCTAGTAGAAGATCCCTCTACTGAGGTTTCAATAGTTGATATTAACCAAGAAGTTTTAGATAAACTAACACAGGATTATGATCTTCAAGGAATATGTGCAGATTTATCCAATCCCAATATCATCAAAGATATTGTGAAGGATTTTGATTTAGTAATTGGAGCTCTTCCTAGTTTTATGGGTTATAAGTCTCTTGAAGCAGTAATTGAAGCAGGAAAGAACATGGTAGATATCTCATATTACGAGGGAGATGCGTTAAGCTTAGATGAAATAGCAAAGGAGAAAGGAGTTACAGCTGTTGTTGACTGTGGAGTAGCTCCTGGTTCAAGTAACATCATACTTGGGTATATTGATTCAATTTTAGATAAAACAGAAAGTTTCCTATGTTATGTTGGGGGATTACCGGTAGAAAGGAACTGGCTTTTTGATTATAAATCACCTTATCCACCTATTGAGGTAATCGAGGAATACATCCTATTAGCGAGATATATTGAGAATAATGAAGTAGTCGTTAAACCAGCATTATCTGAACTTGAACTATTAGATTTTCCAGAAGTAGGAACTCTTGTAGCCATCAATACCGATGGTCTTAGAACTCTCATCAAGACAATGGATATCCCTTTCATGAAAGAAAAAACACTAAGATATCCTGATCATATAGAAAAGATGCGAATGCTAATAGAAGCAGGATTCCTTATTACAGAGGAAATTGATGTAAAAGGAAAAATGATCAAACCAATTGAGTTAACATCTAGACTTCTATTTGATCATTGGATGTTTGAAGAAGGAGATGAAGATCATACTATTATGAAGATAGTTATTGAAGGAATGAAAGATGACAAGAAACTACGTTATACCTATGATATGTATGATAAGTACGATAGAGAGAAGGGTATATTATCTATAGCAAGAACAACCGGATATACTTGTACAGCTGTTGCACAAATTATTCTTGAAGGAAAATTCAAAGAAAAAGGAATTATTCCTCCGGAACTATTAGGAAAACATTCAGAAGTCTATCACCAAGTTATTGAATACTTACGGAAGAGAAATGTGATATTTAAGGAGACTATCGAAGAACTGTAAGAACAAAACAATATATAGTAATTTTTAATGTTTATGAATAGAAATTCTGTTCATTATAATGCAATTTTTCTCAATCGGTCTTTTTAGTTTGTCGTCAGAAACAGATGAAACTAAAAAAGATAATGATTAGACCCACACTTCTTCTTTCCGGGCTAGCAGTCCGTTTCGGGAAGGACACGCTGAAGTGGGAAGTACCTGCTAGCTGAGCAACTCACCCGAAGGAATTAAAATAGCTTATGAAACTATAATCCAGATGTATTTACAATGAAAATTGCATAGCCAATAAAACAAACAAGAATAGAAAATAACACAATTATTAACCTAAAAACTATAATGAAATAATCCCTTTTAGCCCATAATTGCTTTTCTAATTTTCTTAATTCCTTTCTTTTGCCTATTTTCTCTTCTAATTCATCTCTAGATTCTACATACAAATTAATCTGTGTAAGTACTCCTTTACGTGTAGTACAAATTTCTGTTAGAAAGATTGCAGCAAATGCTAATCCTACAAGAGGTGCAAGAATTCGATAAAACCACATTAGATTAGATTCTTGATTATCTAACACATAACCAAGAACAGTTACTGCTGTAGAACCAATTGATGTTAAAAATGATTTTGTAATTTCTTGAGTTACTTTGGTAGTTGCTTTTGTGACATCAGTTACAATTGTTCTAAGAGATTTTTCAATAAATTCAGTTGATTTTTTCAGATCTGCTATTTTTCCTTCTATCAAATTTCTCTTGAATACACTATATTGGGTAATTAATTCTTCATAAAAATCGTATAGTTTATTTAGATGACGAAATTCTGTTTTCTGGAGTTTTTCTATACTGTAATTTCTTATTTCTCTTTCAGTTCCTATTCCAGAAAAATAACCCATATTAACGAATCTAGTTACTATTTCGATAATTTTCTCTTTTGTGTATTCATATGAATTATCCTCTTTTTTTAGATCACCAACGATTAAACTACCAGATATTTCATTATGTATGAAGTTTAATCTTTGTTTTGGATTATAAACAAAAGAGAGTTCAAATTCATTTTTATCTTCTGATATTATTGACACCTTTTCTGAGATTATGGAATATATTGTATACATGATTATTCTTGAATATGAAAGCCAATATTTTTCGGTAAGTTCATCTATCTTAATATTCTCAAAAGCAATAGGAAATATTGGTGTATTTTCAACAAATTCAGTTTCAATTTTATAGTTACTTAATAAATCCTTTACTAAATCAACTTTTATCTTATTTTTATTTAGATCTTTAGTATTTTCTGCTATTTTATCCAATGAGATAATTTCAAAGAAATTAGAAAAATATATGTTATTATTTGGAACTATTATAGCTACAATTTTACCTTTTTCAATCAGATTTTCGCTTAAGTCTAATAAGTTAGCACTTTTCATATAACCATTAAATTTATCAAGACTACTCCAAAAACATAATTTATAAGCTTCAGACAAATCGTATTGATCGTGAATATAATTACTAATTCTTATTTTCCTGATTATAAGGAATAAATTTGTTAAACTATGTGTTTTAGAATTTAGGATTTCTTTCTTTATTTCTTCTTGAAGTTTTTTAAAAATTTCTTTTTTTGAAATATCAACATCTTTTACACTCATTAGTTTTGGAATTTTAGATGCAAATAATTTAATATCTTCAGTACGTGTTATTTCAAAGTTCTCTTTTACTTGAAGTGTAAATTCATTTTTAGTTTCTTTGTTCTTTAAACTGATTCCTAATGTGAATTCTAAATAGTCGATCTTTTCATTAAGATTAACCCAAAAATCATGTTTCAAAAGGAGCTCTTTATTCTCGGTTAAATCTAAATCTATTGATCTGAAAGTCTCCTCATACTTCAACTTTTGTTTTTCAATAAACGAAAGTATTTTTGGAATTTCAACCAAATCTACACCTCATCTTTATATTAATTAAATATGAAATCTAGGAAAATACAAATTCCTCATTGTAATATTTTACAATTATTTTCTCATTCTCAATTCTTATTGAACAATTATCATTTACATCTATTGCTCCTGATTTATCAATGTACTTAATTTCTGTATTCAATTGAGCTGCATCAGAAGTTAATCGAATACTCTTTTTTATATCAACACCAGGAAATTCCTTTTCTTTCTGTTTTATTATCCTAATTAATTCAGATAAAAATTGAGTTAATGTCAACTTTTCTGCATATTTTACTGACAATTCCTCATCAATTTCACTTTCAAGACCAGTAGTTTTAGTACCTAATCCTAGTGCTTTTACAAAATACTTTGCAGGAGGATATTTTTGATATACTTTTACAAAATTACTATTAAATACTAGAAAAGCGTTTATTGATGGATAGAGTGCAGATTTTGTGCTATCACTTCCCAAAATTTGTTTTGCTGATTCTATATCTCTTGCACCAAGTTTTATTCTATCATCTAAATTATATCTTAACAACAGTGAACATTTAGTACCGTTTAATTCAAAACAAATCATAATTAAAGCAGCTTTTCTTGCTGATGTAACTTCAGCATATTCATCTGCAAAATTCTCGCTAAAAACATCCCATTCAGACAAATTATTATGTTTCAATCCATCTATGAAGAAAAACTTTGTCTCTTTTTTCTTTTCATCAAATTTAGGAATTCTTTCGACTTTAATATTCATAGCACTCTTATTTGTTATGTCTTTATTAATTTCAGAAAAGATTGCTTTAACAACGAGACTATAGATTTCCTTTGGAATCTTTTCTTTTGTTATCAAGTGTCTAGTTCTATCTTCTTTCTTTTCTTCTCTTGGTAAGCTAATTAACACAGAATAAAATTTGATATCCAATTCATCCTCTAATTTCCTTTCAGGCAAATAATTCCCTCCTGAATCCCTGTTATATATAATAATTTAACAAAATAAAACTTTTTTCCATAAGAGGAAAGAAAAAACAGCTATTATAATTGATGCGTCGAACCCACACTTCTTCTTGAAGGGCTAGTAGATATCTAATCTGAATAAAAAAATAAGAAAACAATAATTGATGCTCGGACTCACACTTCCTCTTTAAGATTAGAAAGTCAGATTAGAGGTTAAAAATGTTATAATCTTCAGATACAATGTCACAATAACCTTTTAGTAAAACATGAATACTTTTAGCTATCTCTCTAATCAATTGTATTAAAAAATGTTATTTATAGCAATTTAACAATTGAGATGAAATATATGACAACAAAAAACAAGATTGCTAGGTATTGTGGTTCAATTTGTGATAATTGCAAATTTTTCAAAGGTGTAAAAGAACCCAAATGTCTTGGTTGCTTAAGTTGCGCTGGAAAACCGTTTTGGGGCAAATGTAATGTCGCTGAATGTGCAATAAATAAGAAGATAGAACATTGTGGACTTTGTGCTGATTTTCCATGTGAGTTGTTACCAAAGCAATTTGATCCAAATAATCCTCGAGGAAAAGAAGAAGCTATATTTCGAATTGGACATCTTGCAATAAGAGCAAAAATTGGTACAGAACAATGGTTAGAAAAATTAGCTAATGGTTATTTAGTGAGTTTTATTTCTGAAGACTAAAGAAAGATAGCTAAATCTCTATTATTTTTTAGATTCTAATAATCAAATGTTGATAATAATTAGTTAATGATTAACAATTGTTTGTTTAAAAAACATTCAGTAGAAAAAAGATGCTTAAGTCTTACACTTCCTCTTTAAGGTCTAGAAGTATATTAAGGTGTATTTTCAAGTATCTGTTAGAAAAAAGGAAATGTTAAGAAGAGGTAAGTTTAGTATTTAGATATTCATTGAAAATACATTGATTGATCTTTTCTATATTTTCTCTACTTTAGAGATTTCCATACGAGTAAATAATAGGAAGGAAGCTAATAAGGATACACCATAAATTAGCTGACTAAGAATGTTTACACTAGGGTGGATATTATTAAAGTTGGTAGTCATAAAAGGCAAAAATAAGATAAGAATCATTCCAAGTAAGAAACAAGCAATTACTATTTGTAAAATTAATTCATATTTTTGTAATTTTTGTTTTTTTATAGCAAATTTATATCCTAACACAATGGTCATACTACCTAAGGGGGCAATAATAAATTCAGCTAATCCGATTGGTATAAGTAGATATTTCCCAATAGTCTGTATAATTTCCCAATAATGTCTTTCCAAATCTTCAAATTGATCGTTAATGATACCTCTGAAATTCCTTGTAACTCTTTTTTTCCACCAATCAGATAGTTTTCTTCTTTTTCCTTTGAAATCTTTAGGTGCAAGATTCACCTCAGGATTGCGGATTTTCTTTACAGAAGGTATTATATAGAAAGATAGAACGCTAATTACTGACATGACACCTTTATAGTATTTATTAGCTATGATACGCTCAAAAGTATCTAAAACTAGATAAAAAGTATTAGTCTCAACTCCACTTCCTAGGTTAATGATAAGTATTGCTTTTACGATAACCGCGATGGTTAATAAAACTCCAACAATAGTCATTAGATAAATAGGGATTATCATTATTAACTTAAATCGCTGGGGGTATATTTCTTCCTGGGTATCAATTATTCTTTCTTCAAATTTACTTCGATGTTTATCTATTTCTTTCTGCAGATCTTCTTTCTTGTTTTGGATCTCTTGTTGAAATTCCTTCTTCTCTTTTAGTAATTTCTCTTTTTCATTGGCATTTTTTCTTAACTCTATTTCTTTCTGTTCAGAGGATAAGGAAGATTTCTCGTCATTCAAAAGCTGATGGTTATCTTCAAGTTTACTTTCTTTTTCTTCGAAAATCCTCTTTTGTTTCTCTTCCTTTAATTTTAATTTTTCCAATTCCTTTTCAATAGCTTTTATCTTTTTTTGACTATAGGGTTTTTTCTTTGAAGTCTTTGTAAGCCAGTTAATGATTTTTTGAGCAATAGGTATATAGCCTATTATAAAACCAAATCCACTCATAATTTGAGTGAAGAATGAAAATATTAGCATTGGATAAAAGATTAACCCTAAGAAATTACCATCAAAAACTGATACAAAAACAATTGTTACAACTAGAATCAATGTACCAACTGCAAATGCAAAATAGTATTTTTTATCAATTAAAGCTAATGGGTGTTTGTTTTTATTTTGCATCTCTTTTACCCCTTTTACATAATGATATTTCATTTATCTGTTTTCTTGTTAAGAAAAGGACATCTTTAATGCCAAAAAATCAACTACAATTAAGTTTATACTCAGGTCTCACACTTCCTCTTTAAGGGCTAGAAGTCCATTTTGGTAATAACACGCTTAAGTGGTAAGTATCTGCTGGCTGAGCATCTCGCCCGAAAACTCGTTAAAACTATTACTTACTATCAATAAAGGTTTAAATCAGAAAAGACAAAATTGTTTATTTGCCATGATTATTGGATTAGAAACTAGAAGCTCTTAACAAAAGCATTTACATAGATGATAATCTCAATTACACTAAGAATTAATAAAATACACGAGGAATTACATGGTAATCACAATTTTAACAGGTGGTACAAGAGGAGACACTCAACCATACATTGCTCTCGGGTTGGCCTTGAAAAAAGAAGGATATAAGATCCGTATTGCGACATTTGAAAATTATGAATCCTTTGTGAAAAACTATGGTTTGGATTTTTATCCAATAAAAGGAGATGTCAAAGAGGTTGCTACAAGCAATATCATGGATAGTGCTATGCAAGCTGATAATCCTCTCAAGTTTATTTTCAGTTTTAGAAAGCTAAGATCACTTGTTTTTAATTTACAAGATGATTTTTACAATGCGTGTCAAGGCTCAGAAGCAATTGTTTATCATCCAGGAGTTACAATGGGATTTTTCGCTGCGCAACAACTTAGAATTCCAAGTATTTTAGCGATTCCTTTTCCAATGACTCCAACAACAGAATTTCCATCAATAATCTTTTATAATAGACCAAGTTTAGGAAAACAATACAATCGATTAACACATGAATTAATCGAAAGAACAATGTGGTTTGGTTCTAAAGCAGCAGTTAGGCGATTCTGGAAAAAGAAATTTGGCAGACGACCAAAAAACTTTCGAAATCCATTCAAAAAACAAACCACAAAGGATTTCCCAACAATAGTTTCTTGTAGTCAACATGTTTTTCCAAAACCAAAAGATTGGTCAGAACATGTCCATAATACCGGATATTGGTTTTTAGATGAAGAAAAAGATTGGAAAGCATCTAAGGAATTACAAGCATTCTTAAAAGCAGGTAATCCTCCCATTTACGTTGGATTTGGTAGTGTTAAAGATGCAAAAACAGCTGTAAAAACATCGAATATAGTAATAGACGCTTTAAAACGCAATAACATGCGAGGAATTTTAGCAACTGGCTGGAAGAGTATGATGATGGATAATGATAATCAAGAAGATTTTTTCATTCTAGAGAGTGTTCCACATTCATGGTTATTCCCTCAAATGGCTGCGGTAGTTCATCATGGAGGTGCAGGAACAACAGGAGCAACTCTAAGAGCAGGAATTCCCAATATTATTATCCCATATAGTAATGATCAATTTGGTTGGGGTCGACGGATATTTGAACTTGGTGTGGGGCCAAAACTAATTCCTAGAAAGAAACTTACGACAGAGAAATTGGCAAAAGCAATTAAGCTTTCTCAGTCTAAAGAAATAATAGATGCAGCTAATCAATTAGGAATAAAAATAGATAAAGAGAATGGAGCTAAGAAAGCTGCAAAAATAATAAGCAGTACATTAAACAATAATTGATGCTCATGACTCACACTTCTTCTTTTATCACAATTTCTTCAACTCCACAGTCAAAATGAATCCATAAAATGAGCTTGTTCTAAAAAAATCTTTAAACAGTGAAATTTACTAAAGAGTTACTTTGAATAATTGAGAATGTAATTGCATAACTAATACGTGAATCTGCTGAAAAACATAAATTTGGTGCAATATTTGGAACAAACAAGGCTAGAAAATAACACTAGAATAAATAATGAAAAGAGAATTGAAGAATTGGGTGAAAGTAAAGGGAAAACCATTTTTTCGATAATTTTTGTTGGATTTTTAACACTGCTAACTATTACTGCCGTAACACTATTACATTCAAATCAACAAGAATTTATTTTAGATCGATTTGTAGGGATTAGTAAATTTGAGTTTTCGTTATTTGATTCTACTGTATATGTTGCTTATTTCTTAACTGGAATCGTAATTAGTGTTTTATCTGGCAAACTTGCTAAAAGAAAAATCTTCATTGTTATTGGTAGTATTGGTGCAGCTTTATTTTTCTACTTAATGACTTTAACAGTAAATTATTTCTTGTTATTATTCTTGAGGTTTCTTCAAGGATGCTTTTCAATTATAGTTTGGCAAACTCTCATGACCATTGTCCTGGATTTATCAACTCCAAATGATCGTGGTAGAAATATGGGCATATTTGGCATTCTACTGGCATTAGGTATGGGATCGGGACCATTTTTAGGGGGATTTATAGCAGATGTCGGAGTTTTTATTCCTTATTATGTTGCTTCTGGATTAATGATTCTTGTTTTGTTTTTGTCACTCTTTCTAAAAGAACCTACTAGTCTTAAAGGAGGAGTAACTGTAAAAGAAAGCCTAAACATTTTGAAAAGTGACCCAAAAATTATAGTTCCAAGTTTGTTCAATTTCATTGATCGATTGCATATGGGATTCATTATTTTTGCTTTGCCATTAATTATCGGGTTAGATACTTCTGAAGGAGGATTAGCATTAGAACCAAGATTTAGAGGAATGGCATTTGGTATCTTTGCCTTACCTTACATTTTATTGCAATATCCTTTTGGAAAACTCTCAGATAAAATAGGTCGATACCCTCAATTGCTAATTGGGAGTATTTGTTATGGGATAGTGTTAAGCTTTGTAGGATATTTCGGAGGAGAATCATTTGGAGTACTATTAACAATACTAGTATTCTTAGGACTATTTTCAGGGGTGACCTCTCCACCATCTATGGCTTTAGTGGGAGATAGTTTAAATGATACAAAGAAAAATAGCGCAGCAATGGGCATTTTCACACTTTTAGGGAATATCGGAATAGCATTAGGACCAGTTATTGCTGGTTCAATGTTACAACTTGGTTTTGGATTAACTTTCTTAGTGGCAGGAATAATAGAAGTTTTCTTTTTGATAGTAAATATAATTCTGATTCGATTTGTTTTCAAAGAGAAATTATTTAGAAAAAATGACTTAAAACCCACACTTCTTCTTTAAGGGCTAGCAGTCCGGGGCGGGAAGGACACGCATAAGATTGGGTAGAACAGATTTTAGAGTGGGAATTTAGTTTAAATACTAATAAAGTATAATAAATAATGAGGATACAATATGACAATTGAAAAGAAAAAAATAACCATCTTAATTGAAAAGGATCAAGATGGTATCCTTATTGCATCTGCTCCAGAGTTACCTGGATGTTATACTCAAGCAAAAAGCTTGAATGAATTAATGAAGCGAATAGAAGAAGCAGTAGATTTGTATTTAAAAAGTGTTGATAAGGAATTTAGTGAAAATCTTCTGAAGGATTTTGTTGGGATACAATTTCTAGAGGTTCCTATCGGATGAAACTCAGACCTCTTGCAGCTCGAAAAGTAATCAAAGTATTAACTAAAGTTGGTTTTGTAATTGTTAGAAAGAAAGGCAGTCATGTTATCTTGAAACATCAAGATGGACGATTAATTGTGGTGCCAGATCATAAAGGAGAAGAGATAAGCAAAGGTCTTTTATTAAAAATAATCAAAGATTCCAAATTATCCAAAGATGAATTCTATAAGTTGGCAGAAAAATAGACGCATTAGTTTTGTAATCAATTTAGTAAGTTCTAACAACAAAAATGCTCAGGACTCACACTTCTTCTTTAAGGGTTAGAAGTCATTATTTATTTTAGAATTAATTTGAAAATAATTTCTTGGAATTAGAAACAGCTATTGGCTTAAGCTCCAATTCCACATTTTTATTTTTGTAATATTTTTAACTCTAAATTTTCATTGGGAAAAAGTGATAGGTGTGATTTTTTAGCAAGAAAAAATGCATTTTAACAAAATTGTTATTACAAGTGATTTTGTTAATTGTTAATAAGAGAGGAATAAATTGAATAAAAAATCAATATTCTTCTTACTCTTCCTCATAATTATTGTTGGATTAGTAATAGCTACTCCTATTATCCTTTTTAATATTAAATTTAAGACAAGTATTTCCTTGCCATCTCCTGATATTAATGGAGAAATGCTATTAGAAGATGCTCTTTTGATCGTTAATCAAACACCGTCTTTCCTACCTATTGAACAGTTATCACTACAAACACTCAGCCAATTATTATGGTCTATGCAAGGGATTACTCATGGACAGAAACGAACTACTCCATCTGCAGGAGCATTGTATCCGTTAGAATTGTACATTTATGCTTTTGACATAGAAAATTTGCCTGTTGCTCTTTACCACTATACACCAAAAGGGCATGGCATCAATCTCATTCAAGAAAAGAATATCTCGAGAAGCTATGTAGCTGATTCATTGCTTCCAATTAATAATGACCTTAATCAGGCTCAAGCTTTGGTTTTCATATCAATTGTTCCAGAACGCACAACAACAAAATATGGATCGAGGGGGATACAGTACATACAACTCGAGATTGGGCATGTTCTAGGCAATCTATACCTTCAAGCTGTAACAACTGATGTTCATGTTGAACCTATTTTTCAATACAATCAAACAAAAATTCAGGAGGAATTTGAAATAGAGGAAGAGATCGCAGTTATTATTCCATTAATTAAGTGTGCTTCATATGAATCGACAATCATGCCAGAATTGCTTCAAGAAAACCTGTTAGAGAATAATATCGAAACAAATGGTTTAACTGTAGAACAGGCTATTTACATAAGACAATCAATTCGAAACTACGAACAGCAAGACATTACCTTATCAGCATTGAAACGATTATTTTGGTTTACTTTTGCCAATAAAACAAGATGGTTATCAAGTGCAACAAAACCAATTACTTTCACTGCAGTTTCAGCAGTTTACCTGTTTTTGGTTACTAGTGATAAAACAGAAGACCTAGAAAAAGGGATTTATGAGCTTTCTAGTGAGGAATTCAATATCACATCATTCAAGTTAGGAGAATATATTTCAGATCTTTATGAAGCTGGTTTATCTCAAAGCATGATTAATACAGCAGCATTTAATACCATATTTTTGTTAAACACGACTTTACTTCGAGAACATCTTATCGAAGACTACATACCCCTTGGTATGTATGAAGTTGGTATGATATCTCAATTTCTATATTTGGAATCAAGAAATCTTAACCTTGGAATGGTTGTAGTGGGAGCATTTTATGATTTTCAAGTAACAAAACTTTTAGATGATATTATTTCCCAACCTGTTTATATTATCCCTATTGGCGTATCAGAATTAGGAGATATTGATTTCAGACTATATACTATAAGTAAATATTCTCTAAGTAAAACTTTTGGCATTTTAACTTTGGTTCTATTCTATTTTTCATGCTTTATGGCAACTAATACAATAAAAAACAGGTTTAGGAAGAATTGGTTAAGGATACACCACATTTTCTCCTCGGGATTTTCAATATTATTTCTTTTAACTCATTTCATTCTAATAATCGATGTATTATCTTTCTTTCAAAGCTCCCAGACCGGATATGCATTTCTTGAAATGCTAAAGAAAATAATAGGCTATAATTTAGCTCCTATTGATTCTCTCTACAAAGTTGGCCTTTTAACGTCAATAATTGCTTTATGGCTGATAATTCTATTGAATGTTCTCCCATATGTTCTGCTTAAGATCAAGAAAATCTCAATAAAAACAAGGAGAGTAATTCATCAAGTTTTAATTGGTGTAATATTGTTATGCAGCTACATTCATGTTTATGCTAATTGTTTAAGCAGTTCATTGTATTATTGGTTATTTTTCACAGGAAACCTAGGCATTATTCTTTTATACTTAGGTTTGCACTACCATCGATCATTTACTAGTTTATGGAAAAATAAAGGTGTAGAAAACATAACTACTGAATAATTCCCAACTAGAAAAACATGCAGCTCAGGACTCACACTGCTTCTTTACGGACCAGTTACTTTCACCTAGAGTTAAAAGAAAACTAATAGATATGGATACCATGACTGACATTGATGTCAACAGTTGAGAAATAAAGAGAAGGAATACATATGCATTATAGGATTCTAGGAAAAACAGGCTTGAAAGTATCAATACTAGGATTTGGTTGTATGAGATTACCAATAAAAGATATTGGTAAAGCAAAAGTGGATGAAGAAGAAGCTATAAGATTAATAAGAATGGGAATTGATGGGGGAATAAATTATGTTGATTCGGCATATAGATATCATAAATCAAGAAGCGAGATTATTCTAGGAAAAGCATTGAAGGATGGATATCGAGAAAAAGTTATTCTTGAAACAAAATTGTACACTCCAAAACTAAAGGTAGCTGAAGATTTCGATAAATTACTGGATGAGCAACTAAAAAAACTAGATGTTGATTGTATTGATATCTATCTTGTTCATAGTTTAAGTTTTAAAAGGTATGAAGATATAATTGTTAAATTAAACATTCTCGAAAAAGCACGAGAGGCAAAAAAACTAGGCAAAATCAAGCATTTTGGTTTTTCTTCACATGACGAACCTGAAAATATTCGAAAATTAATAGACACGAATCATTTTGAAGTAATGCTAGTTCAGTTCAATTTTCTTCACAGGGATAATGAAGAAGTAATAAAATATGCAGCAGAAAAAGGGATGGGTGTGGTTCTAATGGGACCAAATGCTGGTGGAAGACTTGGTGTAGAGCCACCTGAAAGAATGAGAGAACTGCTAACGCCTACAAGAAAGAACTTCATCGATCTGGGATTAAAATACGTTTGGAGTAATCCAGGAGTTACGGTGGCATTATCTGGCATGAGCTCAGAAGAAATGGTTAATGATAATCTTGAATTAGCTTCACAAAAAGATATTCTACTGTCTGCAGAAGAACGCATAAGAGTCGATAAAATAACTCTCGGATATAAGGAAATTACTGAAATAAATTGTACACAGTGCGGGTATTGTGAACCTTGCGATCAGGGAGTGAATATCAGGCTCATTCTTGAACTGCTAATGATATCTGTTGGGCGTGCTGGTGATTGGGAAGATGCAAAAAACAAATACAAATTAATAGGTAAGCACAAAAAATTCCCAGGTAAACAAGCTGATGCATGTATAGAATGCCAAGATTGTGAA
>JABLTI010000162.1 GCA_013166835.1 Promethearchaeati archaeon
GGCTCTGACATGGAACTGCGGGAACCTGTCGCAACGATGTTAAGAGAAAGGCACAAGCAGGGTAACTGCGAGGCTGATAGTATCGAAGCGTTGCACAGGGGCGGGCGAGCTCGTAGTAGCGTAGAAGCTGCTGTAATGGCAGCCTAGTAAAGGGGCTCGGTCATTCAGCTACCAACGATTGACCAACTGTTTAACAGGAGGAGTCATTGGAGGTAGCAGAACCATATGGTGACATATGGTTTGAATGATAGGAGCCGGATGAGTCGAGAGGTTCACGTCCGGTTCTCGGAGGGGCCGAGGGTGAAATTCCCTCGGCCTACTCAGCCCTGAAAATCAGGGTGTTTTTTAGCTCCTGAAAGAGGTGGCTTTTTGAAGAATTGTGGTATTTTACGACTCACAAAAATGGGGCCATTACGAGTGTTTGAACATACACAGAGATGCAAGTGATGATAATACAGCTCCAATGCTTAGACATTTGAAGAACGTTGTGTAGGTTATTGCATAAACTCGGCTATGTATTCTGACAATGCAGTTCTCCTGATACAACAGCAACAGCTATGAAGTGTAAACATATTCATTCCGACTATATATCCATGAACAGTAAATCTGCTCTCAAGAATAGCTATAATATTTTAAGAAGCACTTCGCTTAATAAGACCAGCTATAATTAAAACAGTGCCGAGAACTAAACACTGCAATGTATCCGACATTTTCCATCCAACCTCGAATGAGTAGATTGGATGAAAAAACTGCCAACGCTGGAGATGGTTTCGTTATTTCTACTACAAGCTTATAGTTCTGATCTTTTCTTAAAGGAACATTTTGTTTAGCAAATATATAGCGAATATCTAAAGCCTGTACTCTGTGGCCAAGATCTTTCTCTGAGATTATACCGGAAGCTATGGTTTGGGTTTTTCTAGACAATTTCCATGACAACTTAAATGTTTCCGATTTCATTGCCTTTTCTAGGGGATTTGAAGAGAACACATCTTGAGCCGATGAATCTTGACTATTACTATTAGGTATTTCTGCATGTAGATTAAAGCTGAAATTGAATTCGCGAGTCACCATCGGAGTGAAAGATGTTTCTATTATGCCTTCCTTACTTAGATCAACATCTAATTTGCATGCAATAGCATGCTTCGCAACATATTCTGTATAACGCAATAACCATGCTTTACGTATAGGGATGCAAATTCCGATAGTAATAATCAGTATCCCGGGAATCCATAAAATTTTCGCTCGCAGCTTGACCATTTTTGTTTTTCCCCAGCTTCTGAAATATGTGACTTTCCAACTACATATCCATGATCAATAAAATTATTATACAGGTGAACTTATTTCCAGAATTCATTAATTGGTATTGGCTTATGGAGGATATTGTCACTAAAGAAAAACTGAAACCATTCATAGAGCCAGACTCTTTTTCCAATATTATTATACCAGAACATGGCTTTGCGAAGCCTTTTATCTCTATGAAAAAGCCAACGGAGAATGGCTTTTGGTCGAGTTTGTAATATCAGCTCTATCAATTTTACATAGAGCATAACTCTCCAAGGTCTAAGATTTATCATTTCCATAACCTGATGTTTATAATCCCATTTTGTTTGGTCAGGTTGAATAATATTTTTGTCCCTAATCTCTTCAAAATACGGAGTCCATTTATGTGGTGTGACATAGACCAATTGAATCTGATCCGGATCGTATTCAATCAGATGCTTTAAATTATGATAAAAAGTTTTTGTCGTTTCTTCACTAAATCCAACAACATAAGTAGCCAATGAAAGAATATCATGTTTTCTCAATAGCCGAATAGCTTCTTTATCTTTCTTTATGGAGCTGGCTTTTTTGATTTTATCTAAAACAGCTCCGTTATAATTCTCTATACCTAATAAAAATCTTTCAAAACCTGCCTGTTTGTATAAATGGAGATACTGAGCATCCCTGACAATATTATCAGCTCGTATTGAAGCGACTAAAATGACGGGAAGCTTTTTGGCAATTAATGCTTCTAAAAATTCTATCCAGACCTTTTGATTCGTTGACGGATTCTCATCGGCAAAATTTATGACTTCAATCCCATACTGATAATGAAGCATTTCAATTTCGTCCGCTAATAATTGGGGTGTTCTATGACGCCATTTTCTCCAGAATTTACTCTGTCCACAGTAACTGCAGGGATAAGGACAACCTCTTGAAAATTGAATTACAACAGCTTTCTTTTTTCCCCAATATGTATACTGGTAATCTCCCATCAATTCCCATCCAATTCTATAAGCATCTAAATTAGTTATAAGCTCTGCTGGTGGCGTCTTCGTAACTAAATTTTGAAGTCTAAAAGCGATTCCTTTAACTTTTTTCATATCTAATTTATGTTCTAATGCATACAGCAAATCTAAAATGATTTGTTCCCCTTCTCCGCAGACAATAAAATCAATTTGTGGATTGTTTTCTAATATTTCTCTCCAATGAAAAGTCGGGAAAACCCCCCCGATAATAATTGTCATCTCAGGTTTTCCCGACTTAATTAATTTGGAAATCTCATTGATGATTGGTTGTGCAGAAGTTGATCCTGAATGCCCTATTAGAACTGCATCAGGATTAATGTTCATAGTCTCATGTACGATTTTCTCAAGTGGCAAATTTTCATAATCTGCATCTAATAATTTCACATTGTAACCCTTGTCAATTAATGGTCCGCCGATTGAAAGTAATCCCAGAGGAGGTAAATGTTCTTTTGCTAAACGACTTCCAATTGACTTGTGTGGTGGATTGATTAATAAAATATTCATTTTTCAAACTTTCCGATTTTTGTGTGTCTTTTGAATATCGTTTGCTTTGTCTTTCTATAAGTATTGAGTGATGAGTAAAGAAAACCTGACAGGCTTTTTTCGAATTTGTTAAAAATATAGTAAGGAATTTGTGAAAAAAATGATTTTTCTGTCCAATAGTAAAATTTTCTTTAAAATACTGTCAGCTTTTCCCGATTTGTCCGTCTTTACCATGAAAGCTATGACCAAACGAGAGTTCTCGATTGAAAAGATGCGATAATAAAAAATTGTATTTTTCAAAAGGCAATTTAGATAGGCAGACCTATGCTGAATTGGTAAGGGAACATTCTGCACGTATATTTGCAATATGTTTTAGTATGCTTTCCAACAGAGAAGATGCTGAGGATATTACACAACAAGCCTTTCTTAAAGGCTATAGTGACATAAAGCAGCTTCGCAATATAAATAAATTTGGTGCATGGATAACGCAAATTGCAAAACATATGTGCCTGGATCTTTTACGAAGAAAAAAACTAAACAAATTAGCAATTAAACAAATGATCGTTGATGATGTGAAAGACCAGTCGACTTATGATGATAATAAATATTCCAGACTTCAATCTGCACTGATGCAGCTAAAAGAAGAATACAGGCTTCCGTTAATGCTTTATTATTTAGATGGAAAAAGCACAAAAAAAATTGCAGAGTCGTTGGATATAACAGTTGATACGGCTCATACCCATTTAAGCAGGGCCAGAAAAAAATTGCGACAATTATTAAGCACCAAAGGAGGTGCGTAATGAAAATAACTTGTGAAATATTTCGGGAAAAGATCGGTGTTTTTATCAACGATCGAATTGATCCTAAAGAAGACAGCTCATTGGCCGAACACCTGAAGCAATGCCCCGAATGCAGTATTTACTATCAGGAATTAAAAACTGACGACCAGGCATTAAGTGAATTTGCAGATTCCATGCAGCCAATCCTGACTAGAATTGAAGATAATATAAACAAGGAACTAGAGACTGAAAAAATAAGGACTATTTCAACTTGGAAAAATAATATTTTAAGAATAGCTGTTGCTGCAGCTATAATAATTGGAATCACTATCATTTTAAATCAGTTCGGCATAATACTAGATGGCACCAGTGCTGCTTGGGCAAAAGTATCACAAATTATCCTTGAGACCCAAACAATATCTTTCAATGTAGCCATAGGGAAAGGACCTTCTGTCTTTTGTACGGCAAGCCAAAAGAAAATCAAACAAAAACTCCCTCTCGGTATCGAAGCTATATTTGATTACGACAAAAAGAAAATATTAGTACTTAATCCGAATGACAGAACTGCCATGAATATAGAATTAAGTGGGCTTCCTATTTTACCGTCTAATTTGTTTGTAGATTTCAAATCGGCTATCGAATTACTTAAAGAATATCCCGATACGGTTGTCAAACAGCTCGGAAAGAAGGTCATTAATAATAAACAGACAGCGGGAATTCACGTCTATATGGATGAAAGCGTAGATATAAAAATATGGTACGATACAAAAGATAATACTCCGGTTTTAGTTATAGCTGAAAAAATGATTGGCCAAACAGACGTCGTCTTTAGTGATTTCAATTTTAATGTCATTGCCGATGAGTCTGTATTTAATCTGGATATCCCGGAAGACTACACGCAAATAGAATCCGTAAAAATGGACCTCAAAAACCTAACAGAACAGGATCTGGTTGAGGGACTTAGAGCATGGGCAGGCCTAATGCAAAATAGACTTCCTGAAAAACTTGATTTGGCAATTATACAGCAACACTCCGAAGCTATAGAACAAACATTAAACGAAAAGGGAATGTCCGATGTAGATAAAAGTCTGATAGTGATAAAAATAATGCGGGCACTTATGTTTATAGATCAATTGACAGTTGAGTGGCATTACTTTTCTGACAACGTAAAATTAGGTGATGCAAACACCCCAATCTTTTGGTACCAGCCCAGGGCATCAAAAACATATCGAATACTCTATGGAGATTTGCATATTGAAAATGTCTCCCCCGAAAATCTTCCCAAAAGACCTTAGGGACATGTAAACTTAAATATTTCAGGAGACCTTAAAAATGTACAATATATTCGAAAAACCATGGACTCTATTAATCGCGGCCGTTGTTGTATTAATTATTTTCTATATTATTCGTGCAGTTAAACCTGAAAAAATAAAGCGGTGGCATTTCCTTATGCCTCTTATCATTGCCATCTCAGCATTTGCGATAGACATACTTATTGAAACCGACCGGGAAAATATTAACAGCATAATTAAAAGCTGCATTAAAGCCTCAAGAAATGAAGATGCTGATACGATTGAAACTTTTGTTGCATCGGATTATCATGACTCACTGCACCAGAGCAAAGAGGAAATATTAATTTATTGCAGAGCCATATTCTCAGAACCGGCTGTAGAAAGATTTATAAAATTAAATCAGTCCATAGAAATATCATCATCAAAAGCAACAGCCCTTGTTAAAGGCTATCTATTTTTTGACAAAGAAAGCCGCTTTTACAAAGAACTAAAACCAGCAATGGCAGTCAAACTTGAATTAGGTCTAAAAAAATACTCCGATAAAAAATGGCGAATAAACCATGTGGAAATCTTAGAAATAGATAACCAGACGATTGATTGGGACAGTTTAATAGAAGCTGCAAACATGTAATAATGATACAAGCTATTTTATAGAATCATTTAGAAGCTACCTCATAAATTCACATTAATTGGCTAATTTCTTTTCCGCCGTCTACTTAATCCGATTACACACTAAAAATTTTAACAAATATCTGTATTTCTGCAAATAATTGATATTATTTCGGACTTGATATAGGCAAAATCAAGGTCTGTGGAGACATTTTGGTGAGTGCGCCGAGATAAGCTGCTCTGAATCAGCTGGACAATCCAGCCTGGTCAAAGGTTAGCCACCGGGCCAGAACTGAACTTGATGTATATTAAGGTAACGAGATATGCAGAGCTCAAGGAAAGGCG
>JABLTI010000052.1 GCA_013166835.1 Promethearchaeati archaeon
CCTACCCAGAATTTCATTGAATCAAGTTCAGTAGTATCTGTGAAATCAAATAAGATATCATCAGCATATGCGCCAGTATCTAGTGGTCTTATGAATTCAACAACATACCTGTTGTCGCCTGTAGCGTTCCATGTATAACCCATGTCAACATCTCTTTGACTACCAGTAGGAGTGAGGCTTTCGAACCAACCAATGAATGCTGTTCCATTCACTAATGCATCATGATCCAGAATTGGATTCGTGTTGTTATATCTATCTGGCTGTGCCCAATCTGCATGAGTAGTTGTGTCGTAATTCTCATCGTATGGTAGAACACCAGCATCTGGTATCCAGGAACCATTAACTTCGTATGCATAAGCGTTATCGCCTCTTATTGATTCCATCCAAATCCAAATGTCAGAATAACCAGATGAATTTGTGAATCCAACTGCTAACATATCATCAGCACCAGCGAGTTGATCGTAGGTACCATGAGTAGCATTATCTAATGTAGAACTACCAGTCTTGTTCCATTCACTGAGTTTTCCATCTCTTGATGAATCTACCCAGGCTAAACCAACATATACATCATTTGTATCATAACCGATATAGACATCTACACCGTTGAAAATATCATGTATTGTTGATCCCCAGTCAGATAAATCACCATCAGCTGCGATTGTCTCTCCGGATACATCTTGTAACCAAACACCTTTGTTGCCCATTGGGCCACCAGTGGCTTCGGGAGATACATCAGATGATGCTGGGACTATAGCTGAACCAGAAGCTGGAGTACTATAATTGCCTACAGTGAGCAAGCTAGAAAACATAGCAAATAGCAAAACTGTAGCTAAAAGTTTACTTTTCTTCATAATTCGAATCATCTTCCTATATATTCTTAGGCCAAATCTAGCATTCCTAGCCTTCGCAAGGAACTTAGATTAGTACCCTACGTTAAAATAAGGGCATATATACTTTTCGTATACTTTAAGGGATTATTTATTCTTTAAACTGTTTTTTAAACAATTTAACGATTATCTTAATAAATACACTGTATGGTCAAACAAACAAACTGTTCACGAACTGTTCAGAAAAATCTGAAGGGTTAAACACGAATTTTCTGACATTTTGTCGCGGAACAGAAAGACAATTTATTAAACTATACGACCAAATTCTTTCTCTAAGCTCTTCTCAGAGATTTTTATTATAGTAGGACGACCATGAGGACAGGTAAATGGGTTCTGACAGGCACTTAAATCCCTCAAAATTACCACTATTCTGTTAACAGATACTGGGTCACCACTTCTAATAACGGAATGGCAAGCCATAGTTTTAATGATTAAATCAATTCTATCACTCACGTTTTTCAATGAAACAACTTCTTTTTTCATCTCATCAACAAAATTTTGAATATCAGTATCGGTCTTGAGAAGATCCATAATTACTGGAAGACGACGGATAATATAGGTGTCACCACCAAATAGCTCAAATTCTATACCCATTTTTTTCAGTTGTGGTAAATAATCACTCATGAAAGCGATTTGGTCTTTAGTCAGCTGAAACGTTATAGGATGAAGTAATTCTTGAATTTGTATTTTAGATTTCTTGTACATTGTAAGTAATTGTTCATATCTAATTCTTTCATGGGCAGCATGTATATCCACTACAGCTATACCCTCACTTGATTCGCATAGGGCATAGAGATTGAGTGCTTGTCCTAAAGGCTTTAACCAAAATGTATCAGAGAAAACCACTAGATCAGTTTTCGCTGCCAGCAATACTTCAGATGTTGAAGGATCACTTGTAATCAATCCATCTGTTTTGAATTCTAATTGTGAATCAATAGAATCAGTGCTTTTTTTATTAGATTCTTCTTCTGTTTTAATTCCAGCTTCAATAATAGAATCCGTTACTTCTAATTGTCCTGTAATAGATTCAAATTGCAACCCACTTTGCTTTGAAATTTTATCGAAGGACTTCTTTAACAAGGATTTATCTTCACGCCATAATTCCAAGGATGACAATGAATCAGCTATTGCTTCTTTAATAACATCAAATATTCCCTTTGCGTTATTGAAACGAACCTCTCTTTTTGTTGGATGAATATTGACATCGATCTCAAAACTAGGGATTTCAATATTTAGAAGGGTTACTGGATACCTGTTTTTCATCAGCAAAGTTTTGTATGCTTCTTCAATGGCTTCGGATAATAACTTGCTTTTAACATATCGTTTGTTAACGTACAACATTTCGTAATCTCTAGTTGAACGGGATAAAGCTGGACTAGAAGTGAAGCCAGTAATTGCTATTTCATCTTTTTTGAAATTTATTGGAATCATTTGTTTTGCCATCTCAACTCCAAAAACAGATATGAAAGGTTCTAGGGAATTCTTACTTTTTGGGCTGTTAAGAAGAACAGATTTTTCGTGTAAAAGTTTGAAATGAATATTTGGTCTAATCATAGCTTGTCTTGTTACAATTTCAATAATATGACCAAGTTCTGTTGTTTTTGTTTTCAGAAACTTCTTTCGAGCAGGAACATTGAAGAACAAATTCTTTACTGATATGCTTGTACCAAGACTACATTCTCGTTCTTCAAATAATTCTAAATCACCGCCTTTGATTCTCACAAAAATCCCTGTTTCCTGTCCTTTTCTTTTTGTGAGTATTTCCATGGTGGAAACAGAAGCTATGCTAGCAAGCGCTTCTCCTCTGAAACCCATAGAATTGATCGCGTCTAAATCTTCGATTGTTTTCAGCTTACTCGTTGTATGAGATTTCCAGGCAATTGCAGCATCCTCTTTACTCATACCCAACCCATTGTCAACTATTTTGATTTCATCAAGCCCATGTCCCTTAATAAAAACAGATATTTCAGTTGCTTTTGCATCCAAAGAATTTTCAACTAATTCTTTTACAACAGATGCTGGACGTTCAACTACTTCTCCAGCTGCAATCTTGTTAATGGTTTTTTTATCAAGTTGAATAATTGTCTGTTTGGATTCAGGCATGGAAGCTCACCGCTTCTACTTCACTTGCTTGTAGCTATTTTTTATTCGATCAATAATCTTGTTGAGTTTATTCAAAGCTTCAAGAGGAGTAAGATTTTCAATGTTAATTTCTTTAAGTTCTTCAATTATTTCTTCATTAATTCTATCCTTTTCATCTCGAGTGGATTGTTGGAAAATACTTTGCATGATCTTCAGGTCTTTGGCACTGGTTTTTGATCCATCAGCTATTTGACCCAAGAGATCGGTTTGTATAGAATCCGCCTTCGGACCTTTTTGGACTTCGGTTACGTCTTCTCCACGAGCAGATTGAAACTCTAGGAATTGTAAAATTTCCTTTGCTCTACTAATAACGGCATCTGGCATACCAGATAATTTAGCTACTTGGATACCATAGCTTTTGTCTGTACCTCCCGGAATGATTTTGTGGAGGAATAGAATCTTGTCTTCTTTTTTCTTTACTTGCACACTATAGTTCTTTACTCGCTCAAGATATTTTTCAAGATCAATTAATTGATGATAGTGTGTGGCGAATAGCGTTTTTGCCCCAAGTTTCTCAGAATTGTGCAGGTATTCAGCAACTGCCCAAGCAATACTTACCCCATCAAAAGTTGATGTACCCCGTCCTATTTCATCCAAGATAATCAAACTACGTTTGGTAGCATTGTTTAGAATATTAGCGGTTTCATTCATCTCCACAAGAAAAGTTGAAAGACCTTTTGAGATATCATCTGATGCGCCAATTCTTGTAAACAAACGATCAACTACACCAATAGTGGCTTTTTCTGCCGGAACAAAACAACCGATTTGAGCTAAGAGTGTGATAAGAGCAACTTGCCGAATATAGGTCGATTTCCCAGACATATTAGGACCAGTTATTATTAGAATTTGATCTGATTTATTATTCATCTTAGTATCATTTGGAATGAACGATTGTTCTAGAAGCATTTTTTCAACTACAGGATGACGACCATTGACTATAGAGATGTTCAATGAATTATTCACTGTTGGACGAACATAGGCATTATTTCTTGATATCTCAGCGAAGGTTGTAAGACAATCTAGCTCAGCTATTTTCTCAGCATTAATAAGGATTTTAGCTATTTCTTTATGGACTGCATCTCTAATTTCGCAAAAGAGCTTATACTCGAGATCATTGATCTGATCCTTCGCACTCAAGATTTTAGCTTCGTATTCCTTTAATTCCGAAGTTATAAATCGCTTCCCACTTGTAAGCTCAGACTTGAAAACATAATAATCAGGAACTAAATTCTGGTAATTCTTCCCAACTTGGATGTAATACCCTAAAACTCGATTGTACTCTACTCGAAGTGCTTTTATTCCTGTTTTTGTTTTCTCCTCTAATTCATACTTGATAATCCACTTTCTTCCACCTTCAGAGATTTCTCTCACATCATCGAGCTCTTGATTGTACCCGCTCTTAATAATTCCACCATCCTTAATGGTAGCGGAAGGGGATTCTTTTATTGCGTTCTCAATTTTTGTAATAAGTGGTTTCATACTGTGCAATTCTTTTGAGATTCTTTTTGCAGCAGCAGACTGCAGTGTTTTAAGGATTTTAGTAATTGTGGGGATGGTTTTCAATGAATTCTTAATAGAAACGACATCACGAGCATTAGCTCTTCTCAGAGAAATTTGACTTGCTAATCGTTCTAAATCTTGTATTGGTTTAAGAGTAGAACGCATATCTTCTCTCGCAAAAGAATTCTCAACGAATTCTTCGACAGCATCAAGTCGTTCTTTTATTTTTGGAACCTCAACTAAAGGGCGATTTAATGCTCGTCTTATGAACCTCCCACCCATTGAAGTACAGCTCTTATCTAGAATCTCAATCAAGGTTCCTTTGGAAGTATTATCTCGAGCGTTTTTTGTTAATTCCAAACTTTTGAATGATGTAGGATCAATCACCATGTAACCTTTGGTTGAATAAAGAGACATGTTACGAACATTATCAAGTTTCGATTTCTGAGTTTCCATTAGATAGTCAAGTAAAGCACCTGCTGCAGAAACCGCTAATGGCTTATCTTCACAACCGAATCCTTCCAAAGTTTTGGTTTTGAAATGCTCAATAAGAAGTTGATATGAGGAATCAAAAGAGAAGCGATAATCCTCTAATTTAGAAATCATCACATTTTCAAGTGCTTCTAAAATGATTTCACTTAAATTGTGTTTTTCAGAAACTATGCATTCATTTGGATCAATTCTATTGAGCTCAATCAGCAATTCTTCTAGAGCAACTGTTTCTATAAAATGAGTGACTCTGAATTCACCGGTAGAAACATCTGCTAAAGCTAAACCATATTTCTTACCTTTCTCAAAGATTGAGACTATGTAGTTGTTTTCATTTGAATTAAGCATAGTACTTTCTGTTAAGGTACCGGGTGTGAGAATACGGATAACTCCTCGCTTAACCAGTCCTTTTGCTTCACTAGCATCTTCTAATTGATCTACAACTGCAACTTTGTACCCATGCTTAACTAAAGTGGTCATGTATGCATCCACTGCTTTCGCAGGAACTCCCGCAAGAGGTTCACCAGACCTAGCAGTAAGCGTTATTCCTAAGATTTTAGCTCCTAGTTTTGCATCGTCCCCAAAAAGCTCGAAGAAATCTCCCACTCGGAATAAAATAAGACAATCTGAGTACTTTCGTTTGAAAGTGAGATATTGTTTCATCATGGGAGTAACTCTTGACATCGAAACCCTCAACTCTGTGTACTACACACAGTTAATAAACTCATTAAAATGTTAAGTTTAAAAATTTTTCAGATGTTTTAAAGAAAGATGTAATACAAAATAAACCCTAAAATTAAGCCATTTTGATAGAAAATCAGCGGCAATTTTATAGAAATTTGCGGAATTATTTATTGGGGCATCAAAGTTTCCTGCAAAAATAATGGGTTAATGATTCAAGAAAATGTGTTGAAAATGGGCAAACGGATTATTTCATCTTTACCTCAAATTCTGGGATTTACTACTATTTCTCCTGAGGGAAAATTCAAACTAAAAAAAACAGTACTAAATTACTTTGGATTTAACAATTTACAGGTACTGTATCTAGATACAAAAAATGAATTACTTCTTACAACAAACAAGGTAGGAGAAAGATTATCTGTTCTACCAAACAATTGGTTAGTTTTGCCTGGAAATGCTCGAGAGAATCTTCAACTCAAAGGGAAAACCAATATTTGTTTCATTCAAAGACAGAATGGAGTTGCAATCAAGAGATATAAAATGACTGTGAAAAAAAGTAAAAGACCTCGAATTGTAGACATTGAATCTAGTTACTTAGTAACAAGACGGGTTGAAACCTTTGGTGAGGTAACAGATCTCTTAAATGAATTAGTAAAAAGTCAAGTAAATTATAAATTGAAGTTTGATATTGCAGACTATTGGAAAGAAAAGAAAACACTCTCAGCATGGAAAGCTAGACAACTCTTAGATATAGAAGAAGAAACTGATGAGGAATTGTTAAGAGCGTTAATCCAAGAAAGATTATCGAAACAACTTGATGATGGCTCGTGGGATGAGCTAGCAACTACAACTGCAAAAAATCTCAAAGAATTGGCCCAACTGGGAATGAACAGTAATTATCCTCAAATACAAAAAGCCATAAAATGGTTGCTGGAAAGACCTCAATCACCGCATAATCCAGGGATGTTTTTCTTAACAGATGAACTTGTTGCTGAACAACAAGAGATCATAAAACGCAGAAAGGAACAAGCAGTAGGTCCAAAAGAAAGATTTCGCAAACGACCAAGATCTGAATTAAAAATAATTAATGTTGTAAACGAGCTATATGATAATGCTTGCGGTCCTCGAATTATGTGGCCAAACGCAATAGTTATGGAAACATTGCTGGAGTACGGATACGAATTCAATGAGCGAGTACAAACAATTATTAACACTCTAACATTTGGTGGATGGTGTGAGTGCGCTTATCAACATGGTCCGAGAAGGAGAAAGAGAACAGAACCATTTTCAATGAAAGAAATTGAAAAGTTTGAGGAACAAACACTTTTTGAGTTCAAGCATGGTGGACTTTTTAATTTTAAATTACTGATTATACAACCAACCTGGAGTCATTTAATGCGTTTATCTCACAAGAAAAAAGGAGATAATGTTGAGTATTCTTTACGAATGCCAACACACACACAAGGATGTGAAGTTATAACTACTGGTGCTTTAAGTAAAGTGACCAATGAAAAACTGTGGCGATTAGCGGAATCTCATCTTTGGCGTTTTGTCGTGGCTTTGTTTAATGCATATAATAATCCTTACGGGATGGATGAATTAATCAAGTATAGTCTTAGTCCTTACTCCTTCCTGAATGTGTTCTCAAAATATAATACAAAAGCAGCACAACTAGGCATACTTTTATCTCTTCCATGGATAGTGGAACATCAAAATGAAGATGGAACATGGGGTAATCTAAACACAAAGGAAAGTGCTACTCTAGCAGTGTTAAATGCCTTAAAAAATATTGAATTCGACGTTATCTAAAATTGTTTAAATATTTAATGGTCATTTATTGCCAGTTCTTACTTAAAAAGTGCCCATACTCTGTATTAATTAGAAGTATATTGTTTATTGGTGATCAAGAAAATGTCAGATAAGAAGGATGAGCAAATACAAAAGATACTTGATAATGTTGTAGCAGTCAAGTTTGAAGGCAGACCAATTCCAATTTGGGAAGAAAAACAGGTCCTAAGTGATTTAATGAAGCAATTCAATGTGCCAGGAATTGGTATTGTATTGATTAATAATTTTGAAATAGAGTGGTCAAAATTTATCGGTGTTCAAGATTTAAATTCTAAAAAAGAGGTTAATTCACAGACACTTTTTGAAGCAGCATCAACAACCAAAGCACTAGTTGCTGTCGCAGCTTTGCATTATGTTGAGAATGGTTTACTAGATTTAGATACAGATGTTAATGAATATTTGAAAGATTGGAAGATTCCAGAAAGTGAATTTACAAAGAAAGAGAAAGTAACTCTTAGAAGATTATTAACTCACTCAGCAGGTATTAATCCTCCAGATAGTAATTATAGCTATAAAGAAGGTTCATCACCATCACTACTTGATGTCTTAAAAGGTCAATCTCCAGCTATAAATGATCCTGTAAAACTAGTCTTTGAGCCTGGTTCGAAACATCAATATTCAAATTTAGCTTTTAACATCATTCAAAAAATACTTGAAGATGTTGCAGGGAAACCATTTACTCAATTAATGAAGGAAATTATTTTTGACCCAATAGAAATGAAAAATAGCACATTAGAGTATCCTTTACCTGATGAAATGAATGAAAGAGCAATTTTGCATCATACTGCAGAAGGAGAAGTGAAAGGTAAAGGATTACATCCAGCAGCAATGGCACAAGGAAATTTGAGTTGTAATCCAATTGACTTAGCTAAATTCGTTGTTGAAATTATGAAGGCATACCATGGAAAATCTGAAAAGATAATATCACAAGAAACAGCTAAGAGTATATTTACATCCTATAAATCATTTGGACCTACAGAATTAATGGGTTTTACAGATCAAGCACTAGGATTTTTCTTAATAAAGAATGATAAGGATACGTTCTTTTTACATCCTGGCGGAAACCTTCCCGGTGCTAATTGTATGTTACTTGGTTCAGCTTTGACTGGTCAAGGAGTAATAATCATGTCAAATGCTGCTATGGGTGAATTATTGAATATGCGATTAACCTACACCTTAGCTAAAGAGTACGATTGGAATTTTGGTTAGTTTCTTAAACCATTTATGAAAAACTAACCATTTTTTCTTTTTTTTTTCTTAGAAAATTAGTGATAAATAATTAATAATTACGTGAGTACGTTTACTTGAGGTATTATTATGAAAATATTCGATGCTCCAATTCTGCATAAAGTGTTAGTACGTGCACCTAGGGAAAAAGTCTATGATGCGATGACTACAACAGAAGGATTAGACGGTTGGTTTACTGAAGGGTCTTTTGTTGATCGTAAAGTAGGTGGAAAAATAATTTTTCGTTGGAAGAACTGGGGTGTAGATAAAGTTACTTCTGAAGCTGAATGCCCAATTATCGAAGTGAAAGTTCCAGAGCGTTTTGTTTTCAAATGGTGGGACGATCATTACACAACTGTTGAAATGGATTTCGAAGAAGTAAAAGAAGGAACAATTCTATCAGTTAAAGAACACGGGTATCAAGATACAAAAGAAGGTCACAGACGCTGCTTGGAATGCGCCACGGGCTGGGGTGAAGCTTTAACACTAATAAAATTCTATGTGGAACACGGACTAAGATACTAAAAATTACTTCATATACATTTGCCGTTCTTTCTTAGCCTTATCTTCAACTTTCTTGATGAATTTAGCTTTCCCCTTAGTATACGCTTCTCTATCATAACGATACTTTTTCACTAGTTCCACTTTTAATTTGTTATATTCCCTTGCTACTTCGGGATTTGCTCGTAAATAATCTCTAAATAAAATATGACGTACCCAGTATTCGCTATTAATATCAACAATATAAAGGTGAATCTTTGCCCCAATGGCATATTTATCCAAAGATTTTCTCTCGGGGAAATCTTCATGACGATCAGGATCAAAAACATAACCAATGCTTGCGAGTAAAGGAATGCACTTCTCGGCATCTTCTTTTTCTTGAACACCAATCAAGATATCGATAATTGGTTTTCCTCCCATCTCAGGTATAGCAGTACTACCAATATGCTCAATTTTGGCAATTAAATGACCTAATGCTTTCTCAATCTTAGCTCTTTCTTCTAAGAAAAAATCAGGCCATTCGGGATTGTATTTCTCCAAGATAATAGGTGAGCTCATAGATTAAACAAAATAAACCATCCTTTATCAAAGTTGTTTTACTATAATACTATTCAATGATTCTATTGTTTTTGATTATACTTTTTTATTTTGGCATTTTATTCAGTTATGTTTAATTAATTATTCAGCTCATGAAAATTCATGAGTATATTTATTGGTGATGAGACTACAACAGAGGATAAGCTTTCTTTTGTTGACAAATTAAAAGGATATGTTGATTTAACGAGAGCTCATTTTGCAATTGTCTGGCCTTTACTGTTTTGTGCTGGTGCAATGTTAGCTTTTAGAGAATACAGTGATTTTTCATGGTTACGTATTTTACATGTTGCAGGAATAGGTTTCTTTGGTTTTGAAGCAGGCATGGTATTGAATGATATTTTAGATCGAGAAATAGATAATATTGAACCAGATGATACCATGACAAAATATTGGAGACCATTCAAGAAAAGACCCATACCTGAAGGAATAGTTTCTATAAATGAAGCTATTATTCTATTCTGTGTTTTCATTGGAATAACAATCACTTTGATTGCATTCCTACCTTTTCCAAATCTTTTGTATGTTTATGGTATAATGATTTATGCTTATTTGGTAGAGTCATTTTATAATATTAAGAAGCGAAATCAAAAGTTTCCATTCGCTCAAATTCTCGGAAGAACAGATTTAGCAATTTTTCCGGTAGCAGGATTCTTGTGTTATGGCGAATTAAACCTAGTTATTGTTGGTTTTATAGCATTCCTATATCCATGGGCTTTAGCACATTTAGCAGCAAATGATATTATTGATATAGAAAATGATAAAGCAAAAAATCTGAAAACAATAACTGTTCTTTATGGTGAAAATGGTACTATAAGTTGGATTTTTGCCATGAGTGTTTTACATGGCATAACTACTATTGTCTTTCTTATTTTAGGCCAACTTGGTTATATTGCTTTAATTGGATTTTCAGTAGGATTCTTAGTGGTTATCTCAGCGAATATTTTACTTTGTGTTAAGAAAACATCAAAAGCTAGATTATTCGCGTTACCTATGTATCACGGATCATTGTTTATCTATATTATATCAATGATTATAGATTCAGTTATTTTACCAAGCAGTGCTTTAATTCCAATCTAACACTTAAGAGAAGTAATCATTGTCTTTATCAAATTTTTTTTATGTTAATAGAATTTCATTATCTGATTGTTTTGATTAATGCCTTTCAATTCACAATATGAAAGAATTAAAGTAATGGCAAATCTAACTAATTATTTGTTTGTGATATGAGATGGATGTAATTGAATGGTTATTACGGTCAGAACCTTATGTTGAATACAATACTCGAATAAGTTTACTTGAGCAATTGGAAACTAATGATGAAGTTCAACGGGCAAAAAAAAGAATGTTAGATGATAGCCGTATAAAAATTATATTAAAAGAATTAGAGGGCTGGCCAGGATATGCATTAAAAAGACATAATGATGCAAAACATCTGATTCACAAACTTGCTTTTATCACTGATTTAGGGATTGATAAATCAAATTCTACACTTAAGCATGTTTCCGACCGAATTTTCAAACAACAATCTGATGAAGGAGCTTTTCAAATCATAGTTAATATTCCTACGCATTTTGGTGGAACGGGAGAGGATGAGTTATTATGGATGCTTTGTGATACTCCTATTATCTTATACTCGATGTTGAAGATGGGATGGCAGGATAATAAAAGAATTGATCAAGGAATAAATTATCTTAGAAGTTTAGTTAGAGAGAATGGATGGCCTTGCACTAGTTCGCCAAAATTAGGAGGAAAATTCAAAGGACCTGGGAGGAGAAGTGATCCATGTCCTTATACAAATTTGATAGTGCTGAAAGCATTTGCCCAACATAAGGAATTGATAAGAAGTAAAGAGAGCAAAATAGGTATAGATACATTGCTTTCGTTATGGGAGCAACGAAAACAAATCAAACCTTACTTATTTGGTATGGGTACTGATTTCAAGAAACTGAAAGCACCGCTCATCTGGTATGATATATTACATGTTACTGATGTATTATCAAGATTTGAGTGGATACACAAAGATGAACGATTACTTGAGATGGTTGATATAATAATTGAAAAAGCAAATTCTGATGGAGTGTATACAGCAGAATCAGTTTGGAGAGCATTCAAGGAGTGGGATTTTGGACAAAAAAGAGAATCATCTCCTTGGATAACACTTCTAGTTTACCAGATTCTGAAACGTTTAAAGAAATATCCTTAATGAAAGATTGTTTTCAGCAAAGTATCGTTGAAGTTTTTCAATTACTTCTTATAGTTTTTTCATTACTAGTTTTGCAAAGTCTTTACTGTATTGAACTATTTTTTCATCAAATCCAGCAAACATTAATTGATAAGAATCGAAACCCAAGGAATTCAAGTGTTCGAATCGCTCAATTATATCTTCAGGAAATCCGACCCAAGAGCCAGGTGCATCTTGCTTGATTCTTTCCTTTATTGCTTCCAATGGTCTCTTGTATCTTTCAGCAATTCCTTTCAAGTAGTTCTCAATTTCGTCTTCCGATTTCGAGACAAATATTGGTATCCCAACTGCAAAAAGACTCTTACCGATCTCATCATAGTCTCTTCCAACCACTTTACAGTGAGCTTTTAGAATTTCTAAAGAGCGTTCTATTTTTGGTTTTAAAATGAAATTACAATAATCAGCGTGTTTTGCAACCATTTTCAGGAGTACTTTTTCTCCCATTCCACCGATCATTATTGGTGGCCATGGTTTTTGGACTGGTTTAGGAGCTGAGAAAGCATCCTTAATTTGGTAATATTTTCCGTCATAGGTTACTTTTGGTTCCGTCCATAGCAGCTTGATGATTTCTATTGCTTCCTCCATTTGATATAATCTGTCCAACGTTGATGGAAACGGTATACCGTAAGCGTTATACTCCATTTCTTTCCATCCTGCACCGAATCCAAAGATGAGTCGTCCATTTGAAATCATGTCCACAGTTGCAGCCATTTTTGCTAAAACTGCTGGGTATCGATATGAATTACATGTAACTAAGGTCCCCAGTTTGATCTTCTTAGTAACCGCAGCTAAGGCAGAAATTAATGTCCATGCTTCCATGCAATTTCTATCTTCTGATTTATCATCTAAGAAGAAATGATCACTACTCCAAATGGAATCGTAACCAAATTTTTCTGCTTCTAAAGCAATTTTCTCAACCGTTTTATACTCAAAACCCATCTGTGGTTCTATTTGTATGCCAAATTTTACAGTCATTTATTTTTCCCTATTTTACCTTTCATTCTCTAGTTATAGTTTTTTTGAATTATTTCAGTAGAAGCTCAAAAAGAATTTATTTCATAAACAAGTAATTTATATTATGAAGCAGGATAAACAAGAAATTCGACCTCGTTTTCGAGATTTGGGATTTACTATTGGGGATTTGGAGATAGGTAATTTAAACTCCATAACAGATGTTCCAGGTGTAAAAGTCGGGCATTGTACAATCATTGAAGGTAATGGCAAATTAATTCCTGGAAAAGGACCTGTAAGAACTGGAGTAACAATTATACTTCCTCATGAGAAAAATATTTACAGAGAAAAAGTCAGAGCAGGTTATTTTGTTTTAAATGGTTATGGAAAAACTACAGGATTAGTGCAAGTTCAAGAATTGGGTAGTATTGAATCGTTTATTGGTCTGACAAATACATTAAGCATACCAGCTGTTTCTGATGCATTAATTGATTTTCACATAGAGGAAAATCCGGACATTGGTATTTCAACTTCTTCGATTAATGTTGTTGTGGGAGAATGCAATGATGGCTTTCTAAATGACATGCAAGGAAGACATGTGAAGAAAGAACATGTTTTTCAAGCTATTGAGAATGCTACCAAAAATGTTGAAGAAGGTTGTGTTGGAGCAGGTACAGGTATGTGTTTGTTTGGATATAAGGGAGGAATTGGTACTGCTTCAAGAGTTGTTATAGAAAAAACTGTTAAGTATGTTGTAGGCGCTTTAGTTTTAACCAATTTTGGATCTAGAAAGGATTTAACCATCTCAGGAAAGAAGCTACATAAAGAAGTGAAGAAACAGGTTACGAAAACCCAGCATCATGGTTCTGTTATGGTGATTATTGCTACTGATGCTCCTCTTAATAATCGACAGCTTACTCGTCTAGCAAAAAGAGCTCCAATGGGTTTGGCGAGAACAGGAAGTTTTGCTTCTTGGGGTTCTGGAGATTTTATTATTACTTTTTCAACTGCAAACAGGATTAACCATGATGAAACTGCTGCAACGATAAATATGTCAATTATAAATGAATCAACCAAATTATTCAGTGGTTTACTAAAAGCTGTAGTTGAAGCTACAGAGGAAGCAGTGTTAAATTCATTGTGTAAAGCCACTTCAATGACAGGAAGAGATGATAATTGTGTGGAAGCTGTCTCAATTGAGAAAATTAAAGATTTATTGAAATCCTAATGTCTACTCTTCCACGACTTTTTGCAGTTTTCTAGCATTTGCTATATTGCTAACCAAATCACTTGGATTAGGGATCATTCCATCCCAACCAGTTTCTTCAACGAATTTAGTGAAGAATTCATGGAGTTCCTTAGATTCAAATGCAGCAACTTTTACAGGTGAATCCAAACCAGCTTCATAGTAAAGTCGAGAAAGTTTCTTCTTAACATAACCCATACGTGTTATATCTGAAAGTTTGACTAACTCGAGAATGAATTCTTCAGGGATATCTAATTGCTTTGAGAGTTCTTCGCGTTGTTTCTTTGTTTTCCCGTTTTCCAGCATTTGCTCTACGTTCTTGATTCCAATAGTAGCTAGTTTCATTACATAATTTTGATTGATTTTTAGAAATTCTTTAATCGGAAAGATTCGTCTGGTCTTTTTTGTTCGATCATTTCGCAACGCATTAGCATGTGCCAGCATATCATTGTCTTTTAGAAAATGGAAGTAATTCATCAAAGTATATAGTGCTCCCTTCGCGGATTGTTTCTTCTGTTCGATCATATAAACATATGAATCGAGATCTTCCTTAGTAACATCAGCTAAGTCTTTGTTCATTTCTTTTCGTAAAAAGGAAGTGAAAATCTTGACTGATTCAATGTTCCTATCAACTACGTGAGGTTTTTTTCCACCTCGTTTCAAGTATTTTCGGAATCCTTCCTCATCCATATTCATCACATATGATATTGTGTTATTTCTTTGGTTTCGTCAATATAAGAAATACTGATCCAAGAGCAATTAATCCTGAAGAGATTACAGGTGCTAACCATCCAATACCAAATGTACTATAGGTAATTGTGAAATCTGTAAACAGAAATCCAGCATTTACTTGAATATATTGGGCGCATTCTACTTGGAAAGTTGTATTCCAATTATATATCATAAAACAACCAGTTAATCCTAAACCACCGCCAATTATTGCTAACAATGCACCGGCAATTCTAAGACCATTACTATATCCAAACATAGAGAGAAACATTCCTAATAATGCTAATCCCAGCCCTACAAATGAAAGATAAACAACAACATCATTGTGCGGTTCTACATCTATAAAGTAGTAATCCCAACCATCCGTATCGACTTGATAAGAATAATCTATCGGATTTCCTACTAATTCTCCAATCGAAGTAACTTCTCCGTTTCCCCCAAAGCGAACATTGAAGGTCTGTATAAAATCTGTACCAGCTCCTTCATTTACATAATGAGCTTTAGTCATTATCACAGGTGTTGTTATATAAAGAACAATTCCAGCAATACCCACCAGCATTAATAAAATTGGCATTAATCTTAACTTCATTTTAACCCAACCCAGTGTTTTACTATAGATATGAACCCCCCTCAGAATTATTAAATTTTCTTTATCTTATTTTTCATTTATTACTTCTTTGGGCAGATGTATAGCAAAAGTACAGATATTATCTCCCTTTAAGACTGATTTAACAAGATCGACTTCTAAGGTTTGTTCAAAGATTCCCTCAAAAGGTACCTTATGCCATCCTCCGGAACAATTGCAAAAAGTATGGGAAACTTGTTCTTCTTCTGGTTTCTTCAAAGAATCTCTAACCCAACCGCAATGACAATAATGGTAGCGTTTAGTTTTTTTATCTTCAGCTTCAATGAATTCTTTTATTTGATAGGGAATTTTTGAAACATAAACTATATTTCCCTCTCGTACTCCCGCTTCAATAGTGGAATCTGCTTCAACATACTTATACTCCAGAGAATCATATCCATATCGATCACCAATAATCTTTTTCCACTTCTCATGCAAGTGTTGTAAGACAACATCAATATTGCCTGCTTTCTCATACATTCGTTTCAATTTCTTAAAGGAAGGAGATTTTGGACTCTTAAAATGCAAATTATTAGTTAGAATTTTCTTGCAAGTTTTCTCATCCACGTTAGCTTCCAAGCAATCCATCATACACTTTGCCCAAACAGCTTTCTTCGCAGTTGTTGAGGAATGCTTGATAGGTCCGCCAGCTTCCATAATTTTAATTTGAAGATCTTCGCCTACAACTTCATCCAATGTTTCCTCTAGTCTAGAAAGCCAAGTTCCTCTACCTAATAATCGATTTGCATTTGCAATTAAATTATGATTTTCTGTGGCTTTTCCGTAGCTCTTCATAGCTAAAAGAAATCTTTGCTTCACTTTCTTATCAGCTTTCCATTGCTTGAGAAATGCTTGCAAGTCCTTCAAGTATGATTTATCTATCCCGAGAGATTTCTTTTCATTTTTGAGATAAGCATCTATTTTTTTCACAAAATCCACAAATGTTTCTATAGTATTTTCTTGTTTATTTTTTGATTTCATGAACTCTCTCAGTTTTTCTTCTTGCATTTAATTCACTTCATTTTATAGGTATATAAAAATCAATTTCGGATTCCTCATTATCTAAACCGAAGTAACGTTTTGCATCAAAAACTTGAATTTGGAATGAAAATGACTCCTCAAAATTGGATTCAGGCAACCATTCCTTATAGATAACATCATTAGCTTGTAAGTAGTTATTACCCTTCGATGTAAAAACAGCATATCGTGTTTTTGGCAAGATTTTATAGAACAATTGTAGGGGCATTACTTCGAGATTTTCAACCTCTTTGCCAACAAAAACATACCATTTGTTTTCCTCCTTGGAAACTTCCGGATCAATATGAACTTCATAAGAAATATCGGGATCAACAAGATACTTCTGTATTTTTTTCTTGTTTTTCTGCATTAACTCGTCAAATTTCTTCCAGAGCTTACCAATTTCATTAGCTGTATCCCAGCCCTTTGCTGAATGAAAAGGATCCCCGTAAAAAACACAACCAATTAAATGAAGGTCTTTTTTGGAAATAATTTTTGGTTTCATATTACCATATTCACATGGAAAAATAAAAAGATGTGTGTAGATTTCACACCTAAGCCTTCATTTGGGAACCAGATAGTCAATTCTTAATCCAATCAGGTATAAGAGTTTGAATTCCTGAAAAATTTCTAGAAAAATCCCATCCCTGGTTCTTTTCAAGAATTTCCTACATTCAACTTCATACATTTTTATTGCCTCTTTTAACTAGAAATTTATCGAAGAATGACATAATTCCAGACAAAGAACCAAGATATAAACCCAAATAAATAAATGACATTGAGAATGCTATTAATAGACCCATATTTTCTGTTATGTTTCCATTTTTATTTACTAACATCATAATTATCGTGAATACAACTGTTACTGAAAATGAGCCAACTGCTGCTGCAGACATTTTTATTGTTTCCATTTTATTCTTCATGTATCTTTCCGTCCATTTATTTTCTGAAAATTCCTTTCCTCATCTCTTCTCACAAGACCTATTGGCATAATTTTGAGCTCGTTATTTCTTTCTGAGAAATTTATCCCTTTAAAAA
>JABLTI010000163.1 GCA_013166835.1 Promethearchaeati archaeon
CAATTGCGGAGGAGCATTTATTTAGTATTAATATGGATAATTCATTTGTAAGGAAATTAGTAGACTTAATTTCTATTACGCAATCTAAGGATGAGGATGAATTAGGAGAGCAGATGTAATGAAAATATTGGTATTCGCTTCATGTAGTAAAAGGAAATCAATATCATATCCGACAGAACCGAAATGCAAAGATATTGTTATGAAGGAAATGAAAGATTCATTTGTAGATCGATTTCCTGAAAAACGCACAGCAAGGGATTTGTATCGAGGATCATTGAATATAAGTATAAATTCTGCAGTAACACAATTAAGAGATTTCTTTGATGTAAGTTTTTACATTGTTTCTGCCGGATTTGGGATTGTAGAAGAGAACGAGTTTGTTCCTCCCTATAACTGCTCTTTTTCGCAAATGAATAATGAAGATTTAATTGAAAGAGCAAGAGCTCTAAGAATACCAGAGGATTTTCAAGAAATTGTTGAGAAAGAGAAACCAGATTTAATGTACTTGGCTCTGAGTAAAACCTACCTAACAGCATTAGGTGATTGGGATACTGATTTACCATGTGCAACAATTGCTTTTACAGAATCAACATCAAAGAAAGTGATAACTTTACCTGCTGATAATATAGCTGTTCAAGAAGCATCACGTCTCGGTTTAGGTCCAATTCATGGTGTTGTTGGATACAAAGGTGATCTTTTACTTTTAACTACTAGGTTTGTTAAGAATCAAAAGAATCCCGAAAAAGCATTGCTGGAAATACTGGAAACACCAGAAGATCTTATACAAATGCTTGATATGCTAAGAAAAATTGACTAATAACAGACGTGTTTTAAGTTGGATATTGCTTTTAAAAAATTAGAATTTAAATTTAAGAAGAAACCTTTGCTTGTGGGCGGGAAAGCAATGGAGTATTATGGTTTAAGAGATGCTGGAGAAGATATTGATTTTATTATATCAAAAGAAGATTATGATCAATTAGCAAAAAAATATCCAGATAATTTGAAAGATATTTTTGGAGACAAAGGTGTTTGTATATTCAATTTTGAGTTGTGGAAATCAATCCGATGGTACATGTATGATGAATTAATTATTAATGCCGTAGAAAAAAGTGAATATCTGATTATCACTCTTGAAAAATTACTCTTGCTAAAAGCTCTAGCAATGTCAATTCCAAAATATCATGAAGACTTGGAACTAATTGTTGATAAAATAAATAGAACTAAAACTGAGCCAAAATAGAATCCATCTTTTCTATATCATTGATAGTGTTTATTCAATTATTTTATACCAATTAAACTAACATTAATTAATTCGAAAACAATAAGTCTGTAAAACAATAAAAAATTAGGTGTTGTAATTGTCATTAGAAAAAGCATTTGAGTTAATAGAAAAACGAAAAGATATTGCAATAAAAGATTTGGCTGAGTTTATTGCGATAGCTTCTGTTTCTGCAAAAGAAGAATTTCTTGTAGAAGCAGCTGAGTATTCTGCTAAACTCCTCAAAGAGAATGGTTTTGAAACTAAAATACATGAAACTGCTGGTGGACCTGTTGTAACTGGTTTAATGGATGTCGGTGCTAAGCGAACTTTGATGTTCTATGATCATGCAGATGTTCAACCTGCAGAACCATTTGACTTGTGGGATTCTCCTCCCTTCGAGTTAAGTATTAGAGAAGGTAGAATGTATGGTAGAGGAACTGCTGATAACAAAGATGAAATTGTTTGTAGAATTCATGCAGTGAGAGCTTGGTTAGATGCGGGATTAGAACTTCCATGCAACATTAAATTTGTTATAGAGACAGAGGAAGAAAGCAGTAGTAAAAATCTCACTGATTATGTTGAGAAGGATCTTGATTTCTTCAAAAATGTTGATGGTTGTATCTGGGAGTTCGGTGGAAGCAATAGAGAAGGGTTCCAAGAATTTATCCTAGGAGTAAAAGGCATTCTGTATGTTCAATTATCAGTTAAACAAATGACTATCGATTCTCATTCTGCAAGTGCCACACATCTACCAAATGCGGCTGAAAGACTTATGCATGCAGTAAATTCCCTCAAGGATAAACAAGGTAGGATACTTATTCCAGAATTTTACGATGATATAGAAGTCATAACAAACGAAGAATCTGAAGTAATTAATAATTATAATTTCTATCCTGAAGAAATGAAGGAACACTATGGTTTGGAAGAGTTCCGATTTGGAATGAATAATGAAGAAGCAAAAAATGCTTACTTTACAAAACCAACCTGTAATATTTGTGGGATAACTGCTGGATATCAAGGCGAAGGTGGGAAAACTGTCATTCCAAAAGAAGCATCTGTGAAAATTGATTTCCGATTAGTTAAAAATCAAAATCCAGATAAAATCCTCAAAAACCTACGAAAATACCTCAATGATAACGGATTTACTGATGTAAAGGTTGATTGGTCAAATGGTTATCCACCATCCAAGACATACGTTAATGATGATTTCGTAAAACTCTGTCAAAGAGCAAACAAGAGAATTTACAATCATGAAGCAGCAGTACAATCAACTTCAGGTGGTTCTGGTCCAATGTATCTTTTTGGCGATCACATGCCTGTTGTTTCCTTAGGGTGTGGGCACGCAAATACAAATGCTCATGCTCCAAATGAGAATATTTACGTTGCTGATTTCATTGATGGAATGAAAATGATTATCACAGTCATTGATGAATTCAAAAATTGGAAATAAGAAATGATGAAATAATCTATTTTGTTTCATCATATTCAATCTTTTTTTATAAGTAGAATAACACAAATGAAATTGCTATTGAATTGAAGAAAAAAAAATAGATAGGAAATTCGTTCATGCTGTGAACAAACTTATCCCTTATTTTTTCTTGTTAATATTCGAATCTTTTTCCTTAGAAATATCTTATTAATAGTTACGGATATTGTGCAGACGATTCCAATAATCAAATATGCCTTGAAATTGAATGAGGATGATGTAGGTAAGATAATATTTAATTTAGTTATGGAAATCGGATTTGACCAATTATAAAATCCTGCAGATGTTAATTCTGTAACTATTAATAATTCATCAAACACAGAGATCTCATCTATAATGCTATCTGTTTGTAAATAACTAAGTTCTATGGGATCACTAATTTGTGAGATATCATAAATTGTAAGGTATTTACTAAGACTTGTGACAAATGCAAAGTGGTTATGTATTTTTATATTTGCATTTTGTAGTGGTACACTAAATGTCGCTAATTCTATAGGATTTGCTTTATCAGTGACATTTATTGCTATTGCTGTGCTATTTGCGGTTTCAATATAGACAATATTATCTTTTTTTGCTAGTCCAGTTACTTTATCAGCATCACAACTAACTGTACAATTTCCTAGCTTCGTTGGATTCGTATAATTTGTAAAATCAAAGACACCAAAATAAGTTACAAGCTCTTCTTTTTTAGCCAGTAAATAACCATAAGAATCCTCATAGTGGCTTTCTCGAAGATTTTGTAGATAAGATAAATCTCCTACCAATAAATCTTCATTTATTTCTTCTATTATACCACCTAAAGTTGAATTCTCACCACTAGTAGTAGCTAAAACCAAATCAGTATTGATTATTGCAACTGTTTCACTCAAGAAGTTTGCGATGAACACATAAGATTCATTAATTTGTCCTTGGAAAGTTTTCTTCTCAATAAATCCTAGATTCTCATCTAATGCATACCTATCTAAGATTAAGGTATTATTATCTGGAGAAGACGTAGGAGCAACATGGTAAGTATATGCATTGTCTTCGAAATAAACTACATAGTTTATTGAATAGTCAATGTATAATTGGTTTTTGTAAACTATATTCATTCTGTTACTTATATCATATTGATATAATGAATCATACATATAGAAATACAAGCGATTCTCCCAAACATGAAAATTAGATGGAAGATAAATAGCAATTGGATTATTTAAACCAAGCTTGTCATCTTTTTGATCAAATACCCCTCTACTTTTTATACTAGTAAGAGAAGCAATACAAATTGTGAAAATCAATATTGCTAAACTTAAATATTGTAAATTCCTTTTCCTCATAATTAATCCCATATATTTTAATGGCCATTATATACTAAAATGTTACTAAATTAAAAAAAAAAGAAAAATAGGTATAGGATTAAGAAAAATCTAATCCTATATGTATCCTACTAAACCAGCTCCACCATTAATAAGTAATAGCAAGCCTAGAAAGATTGTTGCGGTTAATACCATTACTACTAACAATGTATTAATGCTTGGTCCAGCTGTATCCTTGAAAGGATCTCCGACTGTATCGCCAGTTATTGCTGCCTTGTGGGTATCAGTACCTTTACCGCCAAGGTTGCCATCTTCAATCCATTTCTTAGCATTGTCCCATGATCCTCCTGCATTTGACATAAATATCGCAAAGACAAATCCAGAAAGAATGGCTCCTACTAAGAAAGCTCCTAGAGCAGCGACACCAAAAATTACTCCTACAAGAAGTGGGAAAGATACAGAAACTATACTTGGTAGTATTAGTTCTCTTAGAGCGCCTTTCGTAGCAATTTCAATTGTTGCATGGAAATCAGGTGGCTCCTTACCTTCCAGGATTTTCGGATTGGTTTCGAATTGATTCCTAATTTCATCAACCATTTTTGCAGCATTTCGTTGAACAGATAGAACAAGTAAAGCTGAAAATAGTACTGGGGCAATAACTCCAAGAAAAGCTCCAACTAGCACATAGATGTTCAGAAGATCTATACCATCACCGCCAACTAAAACAGGTAGTATCCCTGCTTCTTCTGCAAAGGAAAATAGTAATGCGAAAACTGCTAAATTAGCAGCACCAATAGCAAATCCTTTGGTAATAGCTTTTGCTGTATTGCCAGCTGAATCTAATTTATCAGCTGTCCGGATTACTTCTTTATCCAAACCACCTTGTTCTGCAATCGCACGAGCATTATCTACAATCGGACCGTAAGCGTCGTTTGAAACAACTGTTCCTACTATTGCCAGCATTCCTACAGCAGCCATTGCCACACCAAATACTCCATCTAGTAAATATGCACCAATCATAGCTGCTGATATTCCAAGACCTGGTGGAACAACACTTAGCATACCATAAGCAAAACCAGAGAGAATTACCACAGCATCTCCTTCTTGAGCTGCATGAGCAACATTTCTC
>JABLTI010000053.1 GCA_013166835.1 Promethearchaeati archaeon
ATCCCTGATCCTTCCTTTCTCACTTATCCTCGTCAAACAGTTCTTGCTGGTGGAGTTCCTGTTTGGATGAAGCCCACTAAGGAATTGAAGATTGATACTTCTAATCTTCAAGAATACATTTCTAATCGTTCCAAAGTAATTATTTTGAATTTCCCCTCAAATCCCACAGGGGAAATTATGACTCCCTCAGAATTAAAACCAATAATTGATTTAGCTGTCGACAATGATCTGATTATTTTAACAGATGAAGTTTACGAGAAATGTATTTTCACAGATGATAAACATATACGTGTTTCAAACTTAGATGGGGCATATGAGAGAACGATATTATTGAACAGCTTCTCAAAAACGCTTTGCGTACCAGGATGGCGTTTAGGATATGCAGCGGGTCCTAAAGAAATGATAGGACAAATAACCAAAATGCATAGCTTTGTTGTTGCTAACGCACCATCTGCTCAGCAAAATGCGATTGGAGATTTTATAAATACATCTGAATTTGATGAGTTTACTAAGAAATTAAGAGATACATTGAAGGAACGAATGATCAAGATTGTGAAAGGGTTCAATAGCATAAATGGCATTAGTTGTCGGAAACCAGAAGGAAGTTTCTATGCTTTCCCAAGAGTCACTTTTCATAAAGACTATACAACCTCTAAAGAATTAAGTGAGGAAATCTTTGAGAAACAAAAAATAGTTTTTGTTCCTGGAACAGAATTTGGTCCCTCAGGTGAGGGGCATCTTAGAGCTAGTTTTGGATCTAGTTCTCTTGAGCAAATCGATGAGGTAATGCAACGATTGGAAGAGCTCTAATTTCAGCTGCTTGACTTAAAAAGATAAAAGAGGAGAGATAGATTTCTCTCTATTTTTTTATGGTCCAACAAAACTGCATGCGGGACATGTATAATTAATTTCTTTTTGTCTACAAAAAGAACATCGTACATGAACTACATCACCACAACTTGGACATCTGAATTTTACTGACCCAACATCATCTGGTGTTATCTTTCTAAAGCAGCAGGAACATGTTGGCATTTGGTAAGCTTTGTCACTCATTCTTCAGTTCTCCGAAAGTTCTAGACCCGTCTTCCTCTTCTTCCACCGGCTCTTCTGGTGCCATCGTGTGCTACAGGTGTTACTTCTTCAATTCTACCTATTCTTAAACCAGAACGAGCTAATGCTCTGATTGCTGCTTGCGCACCGGGTCCAGGAGTTCTTGGGCCATTTCCACCAGGAGCTCGCACTGCTATGTCTATTTTTGTAATTCCTCGATCTTTTGCGGCTGTAGCAGCATCATAAGCTGCTCTCATTGCTGCATAAGGTGATGATTCAAATCTGTCACTCTTTACATACATTCCGCCTGATCGTTTGGCTATTGTTTCGCTACCAGTTGCATCAGTTACAGTGATGATTGTGTCATTATATGAAGAGTATATGTGAACTATTCCTGTTCGGTGTAATCTTCTCTTTTTGGGATCTCTTGTTGCACTCATGTTTCTCACCTTATAATTCATCTTTCAATTTTTTAGGAACAACTTTCTCGGCTTTTTCAGCAATTTCTTTGATTTCTTCAGCCTTTTCGTCTACTTTAAGTAAAGGAGCTTCTTCCTCTTTTGGCTTGGGTTTTGGAGCTTCCTTCTTTACTGGAGGAGCTCCTCTCCTCTTTGGTCCTCCTCTGGATGGTGGACCACGTCTTCGGTCACCTCTCCTTTCATCAGCAGACTTTTTGCCTTTGAAAACATTTGCTGGTAAAGCTTTATGACTTGATTTGCGATACGGAGAAGTTGGCATAAAGGTAAGTAAGCTTTCCTCTGTTGGAGAAACAAGATAACTTGGTGATTTTGCAATTCGATCACCAATTAAAATATGACCATGAACTATCATTTGTCGTGCATGATGGGGAGTTGTTGCCAAACCTTTTTTGAAGACCAAAGTTTGCAATCTTCTTTCAAGAAAGTTTTCTACTTGTAAACTTAAAACATCATCAAGGGTTGCTTTCTTCGAAACCAAACCCATGCGTTGCAATCTACCTAATAATTCCTGTTCCCCGACTTTTCGATCTTCATCATCAAGACTTAAGAGTTTTCGAGCATTCCCTCTAAAATTTCTTAGCATTGTAGAATGCTTCCAGACTGCCTTCTTGTTTCTTAAACCATATTTTCCTACGATTTGAATATCGTGATCAATACGTAACCTATCAAAAGGTTGACGAGGGGTCTTGTATTTCTTTCTAATTTTCCTTGGATCGCCCATTTATTTCTCACCTTTAGATTTTCTTCCTAGATACCCCAAGGGATCTTCCACCTCTACCGGTGCTTTTTGTTCTTTGACCTCTAACTTTGTGACCGACAGCGTGTTTTACTCCTCGGTAGGTTCTTAATTTCTTTAAGCGATCAACATCATTTCTTTCATATAAAGCTAAGTTAGAATGAACTAAATGAATATCTTTGCCAGAGACTCTATCTTTAACGTGATTAACAAACCATTTAGGAATACCATGTTTTATTGGATCTTTAATTACTTCATCTATGGCTTTTACCTGTTCATCAGAAAGTAAGCCTATAAAGAGGTCTTTTGGTATTCCAGCTTTTTTCAAGACAATATCTGCCATTCTAGGACCAATTCCACGAATTTGAGTCAAGCCATTACCTACGTGCTTGTCTCCTCTAATATCTGTCCCAGTAATTCGGACTAAATGCTTGAAATCATCGAATTTTGTTGACAATTACAAATACCTCTAGTTATATTATTTCAAACAAATTCTATTATTAGTAATCTGTAGGACTCGACGAGATTTTTCATTCTATAAATCTTTTGGATAGATTGTAAATCAAATTCCTTTTTGATTAATAGCGATTTCTCGGTAGTTCTTGCTTGAGGAATTATAATATATATCTTACTACATATTTAGTGAATTTCTTTGAAAAAAAGAATCAGATGAGAGTTAGAATGTCTCATCTTTATAATTTTCGTCTTCTTCAGTTTCTTCTAATGCTTCATCAATATCTTCAATGATTTCCTCTACTGTGAGATTATCTTCTTCAGTTTTTTCTTCGACTGCTTCTTCCTCTGGATCTTCAATTGCTTCCTCAGGCTCAAGGTCAATGATTTCTTCAGCAATGTCTTCTGTGATTTCTTCGATTACCTCTTCATCAACTTCTTCTCTAAAGTCATCCTCAATTATTGCAACTTCATCTTCTTCTTCTTCTTCTTCTTGTTTTACAGCACCTGAAATCACAAAAGAGAAATCCTCTGTTATCAAAGCATAAGCATCTTTGAAAACATCAGTCATCCCTTTCCAATCTTTGAGGGTTTCCTTAAACGCTTTTTCAAACTCTTTTCCAAAATCCTTTAATGCAGAACGAAGGACCATGGAGTCTGAATCAGTAATAAGTGCATAAAGTGCTGAATCTGTTTTTTCGATAAGCAAAATCCTATCATCCAAGTGAATAACTGTTGGAGTGGAATCACTATCTAAAGTCTCTTTTAGAATGCTGATGACTCCCGATAATGCACCGCTAATTAATGAAGAGTCCATGATGAGTGCTTTTTCACCAAATTCACAGAAATCATGAGTTAACAAAGGAATGCCATGATTGTTCATAACTAATAATCTGTAAGCGGAAACAGGTGCAAAATAGATCTGAATTGGTGAACGCAAGTAGGCACTTGCTAAAATTGCAAACCCGATTACTACAAATATTATATCTAAATCTCCTAGGGATTTGAACGCTTCAAATAAATTTAGAAGATAATTTAATGCTGTTCCTCCTAGAGCAGCGATTGCTAAACCAGTAATAATTAATCCTATTTGTCGTTTCTGTTTCTTTACGGTTGCTCTTCGAAGACCTCTGATAAATAATGCAAACATGAACAAATAGACAACAAGTAGAAAGAGAAGCAAAATTCCAAGAAATCCAAATGAGTAATCAGTATTCCATCCACTTATTGCATCATAATTAACAGTAACGAAAGGACCTAACCAATCTCCAAATATAGCATGTTGTGGTTTAACAAATGGACCCAACCATAATGCAGTAAGAGTAACTCCTGCAAGGAATGAAGTGAAAATTGATTGATGAGATAAAGAATCCTTGACCAGCAATTCTCTAAAATACGATATTATTAACAAAGATACAATTAAAATTGTTAATGAACTCATTTTATAGATCAGAACATAATTTTCATTCATTGTTTCAGGTAAGAATATACTACCTAATTTTGTTCCTGCCCATAGGAGCATTCCAGTAAAGAATAAAATTAAGTATATTGTAGGAACAAATCTATTGAGTAAATAATTCAAGCCTAGTAAAATTAAAATCACTAAACAAAAACTAATTGCTAAAATACTTGGTATCATTTGATATAATGGGACTGCCATTCTGAATCTCCTCTATTAGGATCAATATAACAATTATTAACTACAGTTCTTTGTTTTCAAAAGATTTTTGGATGAGTACAACTTTGACTATTTAGCACAAAACTAAATGGTCACATTTTCCCAGTTTGATAATATATTGTGACCACCTAATAGTATAAGTAGATACACAATATAATTGGGTGATCAAAAAATGGATAAAGAAATAAAAATCAAGAAAAAAAGCGACGAAATCCCAGTAGACGATTTAAGAGAACTCTTCGGAGTTATTAATCAACAAATTCCAGATTTGATTAGAAACTTGTTTGCTTCTCTTTACGATGCAGAGACAGCAGAACAATATGCCAAAGGCATTGCTACAATCTACAAAACTCTTACAGAACAAGGATTGCCTGAAGAGATGGTAGAGAAGCTAACAATGAAGTACGCAAATTCTATGGACTTTATTGGGAAAGCAATGGAGAACATAGATTTTAAAGACATAAAAGGAGAAGAGGATTAATCCTCTTATTTCCTATTTTATTAATACTAATCAAAGAAGTCTCAAATTAGGTTAGAATGAAGGCAGTGTTAAACATAATGAGTATTTTCGGTCAAGTAGTTCGAATCGCTTTCTGGGGTTGTTTGGAATTCAACCTTCTACTCCTGTACTTAGTGTTTGTATTTTTCCCATATATGACTATAATAGCTATGAGAAGAATACACATTAAAAATAAAGTGAAGCGAAAGATGATTCGAACTGGCATGCCTAGAAAGAAGGCAAAAATTTATGCTAAAAGATATCAGTCATTTCTAGCAGGATACGGTAGTATCAAAGGAATTTTAAAATTTACAAGAAAAGCTAGACAAGCAGCTAAAAAAGAAAAAGTGAATAACATCGTTTCGTACTCGATTGTTTCCTGAAACAAATATAGTCTATGTTGTTCTATTTTTCTTCAATATAGATTTAATAGAAGATTTAAATATAGGAATGTGTAAGTAAAGTATAGAAAAATGTAATAAGAATTAGTTAGCGACGATTAAGAAATCATCTTGAGGGTTTAGAATGGCAGCTGAAAAAAAGAAGAAGAAGGCACCAGAGAAATCTAAGGATACCATTAATCCGAATTCCATGGATCTTCTTAACAACAAACTAGATCAGACCATTCAAAGAATCGCAGATCTTGAGAATAAAATTGAAAAATTAAGTCCAGACATTAAAGATGCTACAGGATCCTTAAATATGACTTTGGCCATCTTGAGAACCTTTCAAGAAGTAACTAATGTAGCAACGATTTTTTCTCCTTCTAAATGGTTGATGCGGCTTCGTCCTGATGTTAATTTAGATGCCATTGAACGTCTTATTGTTGATGTTTTGACTCGAGAAGGACCTAAGAATATCTCACAACTTACAGCTTCTGTTAGAATGGAAAGGGGTACTGCTTCTCGAAGGATTATTCGAGACAAAGTAAATGATATGATTGTACGGGAAATTCTAGAGGAAGTGGATGAGGGGTATGGGAGAGTCATCAAAATGGCAATTGACGTAAAAGAATTATCCAAGTAATTTAGATTAGGTTTCCAATCCTAATTCTTTTAATTTTGCATTGAATTTTTTATTTAGCGCCTCATTAACAAGCTTGCCATCAATTTTTCCTCTAACTTGCTCCATCACAAGTCCCATTAGTTTTCCAAGAGCTCCTTGTCCATTATCTATTATGAAATCTAGATTCTCTTTGATAACTCCATCAATAATTTGGTCTAGTTGTTCTTCTGAAACAAGTTCTAATTTTAAAAACTCCAATGCTACATCCATTTTATCCCTTGGTTTTTCAGCAAAGTGTTTTAGTAAAGGATCTATAGCTTCTTTTGCTATTTTCTTAGTTTTCAGCAACTCAAAAATATCTTTTATTTTTTTGTCAGTGAGGTTCTCAATTGGCACATTATCTCTTGCTAGAGCCTTCATAGTTTGCTCAAGAGTAACAGCCACAAGCATTGGATCAATACCATTTTTTACGAGATCATCAAACAAATCTGCTCTTGTTGAGATAGCCATTTCTTTAGCGATATCCTCAGGTAAGTTTAGAGTTTTAATATACCGCTCTTCTTTTTTATCAGGTAATTCTGGCAATTCTTCTTCTATTCGTCTTATTCTAGCATTTGTTATAACTATTGGATAAGAATCAGTATCGGGGTACATTCTTCCTGCACCACTGAGGTATCGTCTGAAGCTCGTTGTTCCATCCTCATTTGCATGTCTTGTTTCAAATTGTATCTTCTTTCTTTCCTATTACGAAAGCTACAGCATCATTACTTTTACATTTGAAGAATTTGCACAAACTCGCAACTTCTTCCTCTTTAACTCCATAATTGAGGAGCTCATCAGTATGTAGAATTCCACCTAATCCTGTAATGACTTTAACTCTTTCAGCTAGTTCTTTACCAAATGTTTTCTCAGCTTGGATTTTTTTACTCAGAATCCCTTTCATACCTGGTAATTTGACTCCCTTGATGTTTTGCTTTTCTTTTATTGCTTCTCTCAGTAATTTTGATGTTGTTTTTGCGAAAACATCTTTACAGTCTTTAAACTCAGCAAGATAAGTCTCTGAAGTTAATTTCTTTTTTTCCAAAAGTTCCTTTATCTCTAATAAAGCAAGTTGTCTGTCAACTTCTTGCTTGACATATTCTGGCAACATATCTAAGACTTGTACACCCTTTATTTCGATCCTAGCACCCTTCTCAATGCTTATATTCAAATCCTGTCGAATTGTTCCTAATCCTCGTTTTACTTTTCCGGTAGCTCGAAGTATACGACCAATCCCCTCAGCAATTAATTTGATTTCATTTGGATCACTAATAGCAATTGTTTTAGTTACTATTTCAACGAGAGGAATTCCCAAACGATCTACTCTCCAAGTAATCGTACGTCCGATATTTGAGATCTCCCTGCATGAGTCTTCCTCTATTGCTAGCATATCCAAATTAACTACTCTTCCAGCAGCTTTTATCTTTCCACCAATACCAACAATCATAGATCTTTGAAAACCTGTAGGAAGTGATCCATCCAAATATTGTTTTCTATTTACATGTAATTCATCAAGAATATCCATTTGCAATAAACGGGCAATAGCTATTGCTAAATCGATAGCATTTGGATCCGGATCAAAAGGTGGTGTTTCATCTATTTCATAACTACATACTGAGTCATGTATTTCATAGACGATTTTCTTTTGTTTCTTGAATTCCATAAGTGCAGCTTTGTCGTACTCTCCTAGTTCTGATAAGGTTGGACGCATATGTCTATTAATTGTTACTTGTGGTTCATCTAAACGCAGATCAGTTTTACAGTGACAGAAAAGTTTTCGTCCTGTTTTTAGTTGTTGATGTAATTCAAGACCACATTTTAAACCTAAGACGGAATAATCTTTTTGTGGTTTTGTTTTAGCTGCTTGTGCCATTATGAAACCCTCAATTTTGATTTAAAGCAATAATCGGTTTTCTAATATCTACTTTCTAAACCTATATATTATCCTAAACTTAAAATAATTTAATTTTCTATTAATATAAGACTTTGTTATTATGTTAAAAGCACTGTGGAAACAAAAATTTAAAGAAAACAATAGGCAATCATGATTAATAGAAAAAAAAAAGTGTAATTTCAGAGAGGATGTATTGTGTCTGAGGATTCAAGTAACGATTATCATGGTATAGCAGCAATCTGGTTAGAAGCCCAAGAAATTAAAGTATGGTCCAATGTCAATATAAAAACAAAAAAGGGAACCTTCAAAGGTGTACTTATTCCTCGTGGGGAGCAAGGAGATGATAAACACATTGTTTTAAAACTAACCTCAGGTTACAATATTGGTCTTAGTTTAGATAGTATTATTGAGATTAAAGCTACAGGCGAGGTTCAAGCTGATTCTAAAATCCCAAATTTGAAGGTTAAAAAAGATCCAAAGAAACCCACTGTTGTCTTAATTGGAACCGGGGGAACTGTTGCTTCAAAATTGGATTACAGAACAGGAGCAGTTATTCCGGCATTTTCACCACAGGAATTATACAACGCAGTCCCAGAATTGGAAAAGATTTGCAATCTTGAAACTATACAGCTTTTTCAGAAATTGAGTGAAAATATTGAACCCGCTGATTGGATTATTTTAGCTAATGAAATTGCTAGTTGCTTAGAGAATGTTAATCCTGCTGGGGTAGTTATTGCTCACGGAACTGATACCTTACATTTAACAGCAGCTGCTTTATCCTTCATGCTTAAAAATATCGATAGACCAATTGTACTTGTAGGTTCTCAAAGAAGCAGTGATAGACCTTCAAGTGATGCGGCAATTAATTTAATTAACAGTGTCTATGTTGCTGCGAAATCAGATATTGCTGAAATTTGTGTTTGTATGCACGGAACTTCAGGTGATGCCTATAACCTAATTCATAGGGGTACTCGCGTCAGAAAAATGCATTCCAGTAGAAGAGATGCATTTCGAACAGTAGGTGATATTCCAATAGCTAAGATTGAAAATAGTAAAATCAAAAATACAGGAATAAGCTATCATAAGAGAAACCTTCGTAAAGGGAATCTAGAGGTTGATGCTAAATTAGATGAAAATGTTGGGTTGATTTTTAGCTATCCGGGAATGAAATTAGAGCAAATTGAGTATTTCCTTGAAAACAACTATAGTGGTTTAGTGATTGCTGGTTCCGGCTTAGGACATGTAAATCAAAAATTAATTAAAACAATCTCACGAGCAAAAGAGAAGAATATACCCATATTTATGACCACTCAGTGTTTATGGGGATTTACTGGAATGAATGTATATGAGACTGGGAGAATGCTCTTAGAAGCAGGGGTCATTCCATTAGCTAATATGCTCCCAGAAGTTGCTTTAGTAAAAGCAATGTGGGTTCTAGGACACACAAAAGAAATTCCATTTGTTAAAGAATTAATGCAGAAAAATCTAGCAGGAGAGATTACTGAGCGAGAACCTTTTGATGGTTATTTAATTCTCCAAGGAAGAGTGGATAAAAGGATTGACAGATTAATTCAGAAAGAAAAGTAAAACAAGGTAGAGGTATTATAAAAGGAACAAATAGCGATGGCTCTTAGTAACGATATTGTTCAAAGAATAGATGATTCAAGAGTTGTTCTTGAAAAAGTCTATGAGAAATTAGATCCTGAGAATTACACGAAAGGATACAAAGATATCTGGAAAGTAAGAGCAGAAATCGAATTTGTAGTAATTTCGTTGAAACTTCTAAACAATCTTGAAGAAAACGAAATTGGAGTGAAATGGAAAGAAGAATTTTCTCAGACATTAAAGCAAGTAAGATCTGAAAGTAAGATTCGACAAGTTTTTTTGGAAACGTTTGTTTTGTATAACAAACTTGAGCAGATTGAGAATATTATTGAATTTTACCGAATTTGTTGGAAATTAAAAGAGAAACTAACTATTCTTCTCAATGTGGTTAAACCAAAACACAAACGAACAAATGAATCTGAATCAAAAGAAAAAAAATAATAGGTTTTTTTGTTTCAGAATTTTAATTAGGTATGAATTTAAATGAATAGTTTTATGTTAATTCGATGACATCTTTTGATTTACAAAGTAACTATCTTTGTTGGTTGTGCCACACAACCACTATCCCCTATTCTTTCGAACTCGGGGAATGCTTTTTTAGCGATGTTTCTTGCAGCGTTAACATCAGCATTAATTACTAGAAAGCAGTTTTTACATACGAATAAACCTCGATGTTTTCGATTGCTTCGTGAACAAGAAGTACAAATTGAACAAGTTTGAGAGGTGTACTCCTCAGAAATGAGGAGGACTTTGATTCCTTGTTCCTCCGCTTTGTACTGTATCATCCGAATAAGTTTGTAGAACGGCACTGAAGAGAATTTCTGGTTGTTTCTCCTATTCATTCGTATATTCTGCTTCCAGTTCTTGTTTCGTCCGATGACCAATGTTGTAATATTATTAGTTATGCAATGTCGAATAATCGTTCTAGATGCTTTGTGGAGCAGATCATGCAGTTGATTATACCGCCATCGCATAAGCGCTTGTTTTCTATTACTATTCCTAAGTTCTTGTTTATTTAGCTGTGCTTGAAATTTTGCCATTCGTTTGTTGAAAAACTGGTTTATACTTTTAACAACACCGCCCTTGATGAGTAATCCATCTGACGTGGCTACGAGGTTGTTAATACCTAAATCCAATCCAAGAACTTTTTCTACCTCTCTTTCCATTATTAGTTTTGCTTCCTTTTCATAGACTAATTCCAATAGGTACTTATCATAGAAGGATTTCAAACGAACAATGGCATGATTCGCTTCGGTGATAGGTAGTTTCTCAATTGGCACTGCTGGAAAACCTAACTTCATTAATCGTTCTGTTATTCTAACTGTTCCTGTTTTAATCCTCACTTGCTGAGATGCCCAGACAACAACATACTTCCCGTTTTTTGGTTGGTACCCAGGAATCCTTGGACGGGCAAAATACTTGTCTGGGTTAATGAACCAGTCTTTTATTGCTGCAGTATATCCTTTCCATGCATTACTAACCATTAACAATAGTTGTTGTGGAGTTTGAGCTCCTGCTAGAGCTTTGAGTTTAAGGTATTCCTCTTTTCCTTTCATTTTGTTCCATAACGAGTAGTATCGTACTATCTTCCCTGTTTTAAAGAAAGTTTGGCGAACTAAGTAAGTAGCTGAATTATAGAGGTTTTTAGCTAGCACTGTAAGATCCTCGAAAAGCTTCTTTGCTGGCAATTGTATTCGGACTACTCGTTTGACCATTTTTCTTCAATAAATTATATATACAGCTAGATATATAGTATTTTTATAAAGAGTATGCCGAAAGTAATAAACATTTAACTAAAAGAATAATTAATTAAATAGCTTAATGTACAGCTTTTCAAAGGTGTCTTTAAGAAAGAAAATACCAATACTATATCGATTAAATCGGTTAGAGAGATAAACCTTGTCAAATCCACTTACTTGGATAAATGATCCATTATTGTTTGATGAAGAACCATTACAAGTTAATCTATGGTTAAATGCTAATGAATTATTACAACAAAAACGCAGCAAGGATATCTTTCTCTCAGATGGTCAACACCTAAATCTCTATCCAATAATGGTTCGTAAAAATGATTTTATACGGAAAAAGACTTCTGATCGAGTCATGGCTAGGTTTCCGTTCCTGGTTATAAATGAAGAAACTCAAGAACAGATAATAAGCAAAATCCTCCTGATCTCCGAAGTTTCTAGAGACTACTTCTACAAGTCTATTAATAAATCAATCTTACAATGGAAAGGGGATATTCTGAAATATTTGAATAAGGGAACTCTCCCGTATCCAATAGCGAGATGTTGCTTCGAATTAGTACCAAATTTACACGCTCCAATTAATAATACCTCTTTTCGCTTTACTAGTGCTCGCGGCGAACCATTCAAGATGCCTACAAAACTCAACAAAGAGTTAGCTTATCTTGCTGGCATGGTCAACGGGGATGGTAATCTCCAAAAATACACTTTGCGAATCGTCGATTACTCGATTAAAAATATCAAGCAACTACAAGTAATGTTCCAAAACTACTTTGATCAAACAGGAAATATTATCTTCAAAACACCAAATGCCCCGGAAGTGGTGATAACCAATCTCTGGGTAGTAAGATTATTCTCATTTTTAACTGGACATCCAATTGGTATGAGAAAATATGATCATTTAAGAGAGCCTTTCATCTTCAAGCAAGAACCTTATCGTTCTTATTACTGGTCTGGAGTGATGGATGCAGATGGGAGTTATAAAAATGGGAAAGTATCTTTTGTTAGTGCTTCAAAGACATTTGCTAAAGATTTTCTACATTACTTGGAAAGTAATAAAATCAAAGGCACTTACACAGAAAGGGAAGATATCGCAGGTGTTGTTTATATTCCAAGTGTATATCATGATGAACTAAAAGAACTTCTAGTGTGTTTACATCCAGAAAAATCGTTAGATTTTCAAACAATATCCCACGGACACAAAAAGAAAATTGCTCATTTCGTGGGATATAAAAATTCATCACAAATTAATGGATTCTTCGATTTTCGATTAATAAATAACTTGAGCATAAGTGGATTAGGTGATTTAATACGTAAACTTAGAGGTAATTTAACAAGAAGAGAGTTTGCTAAAAAATGCCATTTAAATGAAAATATCTTACATGCAATTGAAAATGGAAAAATGAGCATAAATATTCAACATCTAGATGGTATCTTAACAACACACAACATACAACTAATGCCATATCTTTCCCAACAAGAATCAATTCGCTATCATATACGTGCATCTGAAAGAGTAAAAATAGATACTGAACCAAATGATTATCTAACCTCTCTTTTGAAGCCACTAACCTATCACAAACATAATGTTATCATACCAGAATTTGAAATACAACGAAAAATAGAAAATCACTTTGATGTTATTCTGAAAGACAATAGAATTAGAAACAAAGTTTTGCTTAAGTATCTGGACTTGTTTATAGAAATGCAATAGTTCTTTTTCTAATTTAATAAAAAGCATTTTTGTAAAGCAATAATGTTCCTTAAATGTACAAGAGGGGTATTTCGAGGCATTTAGAGGGTTTAAAATCATATTTTTACTATTTTAAAGCAACTAGAATTCATCCTCGATTTTAGGTTTCAGACTTTTTTTCGAGTAAATCATATTTCTGGATTTGTGTTTTTTCCCTTGTAGTTTTTGGAATTTTTTTCGTGTAATTTTATCACTTTTTGGAGTTTTTTTCCAGTTAGAAGTTTAAATAGTATTTCTGTCGAGATAGTGGGTAGGAGATGTTTACATTGACTGAGCATCCACTGATTCTTAATCCAGGAACGGAGTTTTCTCTACCAACATTTAACTCTAAAGTTAAATTCTCTGTCGTTTTGGAAGAGGTGCTGTATACCTTATTGACTTTCTTCTTCCTTAGCGGTAATCTGAAACTAACAAATGTGGTAAATGACCTAATCAATGTGCTCGATCGATCTGACAGAGCCATTGGTGATGCTTTGAAAACCTTGAAGCAACTGGATTTAATTTCTTATTACCAAGATGGCAGATATAAAACAGTTGAGCTACATTTAGAGAATAAGTTTCTTAAAAGCGCCATTGCAAGATTCTTTGGTGTATCTGGTTTTACGAAAACAAAATGCCAGAAATTGAAGCGAATGCTAATTGGTTTTTATCCCATTCTTGATCTTAAAAAAACAATGCCTATGTTTCGAGACGAAACAAAGCGTTTAGATGACTTAATACATGAGCACAAATACCTGTTTGATTGGATACAAAAAGTTGAGGAATTAGAAGGATTAGCCAAAACCACTAATTCTATTGAGGATTTTCCGGATGGAAATCCGATTTTATCATTTATTGATCAATTAGTGAGTGCCATAAATTTTCAGCAATCAATTCAAACTGAAGATCTCTCTGGTTTAAAAGTAACAGAAATTGTATCTGAAATTCTTGAGAAGTTTAAAGAAATCCCTCCATGGTTAGATACCGCTGTAATTGGTGGGTCTAATCCTTGGATTATCTTAGAGGATGACTTGTAATGCGATTTGCGAAGAATGAGCTAAAAGAACGAGTGTATTCGCTTTTTACTCAACAAGAAGAAGGTTTTGATGGTTTTACATGTAGTGAAGTAGCTGAAATCATTAAGAAAAAATCTAAAGATCTCAACCAAGTGCTGAAAGGTTTAACTGATTCCGGCAAATTATCTCGAGAGAAAACTAAGAAAGGTGTTAAGCAAAAAATCTATAATTATAATTTACCAATCGCAGAAAAAATAGTCGAAAAGAAAAATAAGAAGAAAAACAAGAAGAAGATATGTAACAAGTGTCAAAGATATTCAGGATTAGAAAAATGTATTCTGCTGAAACTTGTCCATGAAGTAACTCCTTGGGCATTACGGGGAGAGCTAAAGGAACGATTTGAAGCAATAAGTTTAGATGGCGTAACTGGTTGCAACTACTTTGATCCAAGAAATTCCGGGCAGTGTAAGAGTAAAACCATGAAGGTGTTTATCGAGAAAAATACCGACAGCATTACTTTTGAGTTTCGGTGTCCCATTAAACGATGTAAGAAAATTATTGATGAACTTAGTATGTCGCTTCAAAGAAAGAATATCGGAGCAAATACCCTTTATTGCCCTCATTGTGGTTCCCCGATTAAATTTGGTTTTAATCAAGGTTTAAATCGCTATCAAGTTCGATTTTGGGATAGTCGGTTTGATATTTTACAGAGAGATTATGAGAGACTCACAGGAATGAAGCTAAAAAGTAGATACGTTGAGGACCGTTCTCATGGGTTCTCAATTGTGAAAGAAGGAAGTTTTTACTTGGATTTTGACGAAGAAGCAATCTATGTAGGTAATGAACTATCTCCTGTTGACTTTAAAGACTCAAAGGATCTTGCGTATTATTCTCTCAAACAATTGAATTATATTGCTGTGAAACACGAAGAGGATTATTTATACCTCAAACAGAAGCTCCATGATTTTGATGGTACATCCGGGGGTGCTCTGTATCCCAAACTTAATCTCATACATTCTAAGAGTGTTATTGAAAGTGTTGATCCGACTCTGAAAGAGATAGGGGGGAACGAGATTCTAATTGCTACTGGAGCAACTTTTTATCCTATGTTTTATTGCAACATACTTAATCGTAGAGCTGCTCTTGAGAAGAAATTAACTGACATGGTGGAAGGAGATCTTAAACAGGATTTCAACGTTGCATTAAAGCTCTTTGACAGGGATATCAAGAAATATTCTGCTCCTTGGCAATTGTCTTACTTAGAATGGCAGCGATTAGAAGGTGGGTTTGGAAGTGTAATGCATGTACCATTCAAAAAAGAAGCCGAGAAATATGGTTTCGATAACATCTCTCGCGAAAAAGCTCGAAAAGTCCGGGGAGAACATTATATGAAATATGGGTTATTCACAGCACGAACAAAAAAAGCGTGTTTAGAAAATGGTGTAAACAAGGTAACTGACAACTATATCAAGGAAGAAATTTATAATGTTCAATTTGTTCCTTGGGATGGCTTACGAGGATGGTGTCACAGAAGATATCCTTTTGGGCTCTTTCTGGATAATATTGAGACACCAAGAACGGTTACACCAATTTGGGTAAATGAAGTAATAAGAAACGAAGAAATAACCCCTGCTGATTTTGAAACAGACCGTGGGAAACGATTTGAGGATTTCTATCTTATAGAACAAAACTCTCATGCACATGAAGTTGTTAAACGCGTGAGTAAACAGATTTTGCAAACAAAAGTTACTCTGACAACTGGTGAGGATACAACCATTAAGAGAATGATAAACCGGGATGTCTCACAAATCAAGAGAATGCTCAATCGCCTACCAAATTTTACAGTTGATTTGTTTCTTGAGAAAAAGAAGAACAGTCAAGTTAAGACTATTTGGAAGAAATTAGAAGAAACAAATAATAGTGCTTTCTTAACAACTAAGGAATTTCGATTGCTTCAGAAGCATGTTCGAAAATTCTTCAAAGAAGAGTTTTCCTTTGCTCCAAGTACTATATCTAGGATAATGTAAGGATGATATGAAAATGACAAAGAAGAAAAAGAAAACGAATAATGGTATTGATCCATTAGTCAATCTAGTTATGGTTGTTTCCCATGTTTTAGTTGACAATGATTTTCGGATTCGAAAGAAGACGAATAGAAAACTGTACTATTCAGCTCTAAAGGAAACAGTAGCTAAGGGATTTATTCGGACACATGGATTTGTTAACAATTGGTTGTTGGAGTTATTTGAACTTGGAGAGATTTCTCCGGTAACTTTTCATGATATTATGAAAAAACTACCTTGGTCTTGGGATAAGACTCGTGAGTATTTTGATTCATTAGAAGAAATTGATATTTTACAGTATTCAAGAGATTCTTGTGGAAGGAAAACATGCACACTTGTTACTGACGGTAAGAATAGAGCAAGACAAGTTGAAAATCTGATTTGTTTTTACAAAAAAAGTGAAGAACACTCTCAAATACCTTTTACTGATGTACGAAGGGATTACTTGGATTATTATGGAAAATTGTATGAGTGGCTTAGTAAAAAGACTGAAACAGGAAAAATGTCTTCAAAGGTTACACAAGCAGCAAGCAACAAAACTGACAAATTCATCTGGGATTTAGTTAAGATCATAGGTAAAGCAAAGAAAAATGGGTTGGAATCTGATCTATTGCAGTTCCTGAAGGAAAATCCATTGTTAATATATTCTTTAGAGAGGATTGGTTAATTTTGGTAGTAATGGATTATGAACTAAATCTTAGTGCCACAGAGTTTCTCTATTTTCTGGATTGCCCACAGAAATTCAGGCTTTACCGTATTCTCAATCCTTTACCAAACAAGGATGAATTCATGAATAGTAGAAGCAGAACTTTAGCTCATTACAAAAAGAGAGGATATAAAGGTAAGAAAAATAAGGGAATTGAATATCACCATTTCTTTGAAACTTTTCATAAGGAATATGCAAGGTTCATCATTAATCCAATTCCTCCATTAGAAATACAAGAGGATAATGTGATGTTGCTTTATTGGGTTATTCAGCAAGAAAAGTACTTTGAAACAAAAGAGGACTGTTACTGGTATCCATTCGGAAGAGAAGTTCGATTAATGACTGAAAAACAACGAGGAAAAATTGATTGTATTGAGCTTTGTGAGGACAAAAATGGTTTAAGAATAATTGATTACAAACCAACTCCTGAACCTAATGATCAGCTAACATTGCTGTTCTATGCGAAATTGCTTAATGATTATCGCTTCGAGGATACTGAAGATGAGAGATTTGATTATGAAGTTTTAGAAATTGGTTGCTATTATTATGAAATGGGTGTAAAGAAAGTCTATGGTTTAACAGAAGAAAACAGACAATCATTTGAAAGGATTCTAATGGATACACAAGGAAAAATATCGAATAATGAATTCTTCTTGAATAAAAGCTCTTGTTGTAATTGTAACTTTAAGACGATTTGTAAGATTGAAATAAGTCAAAGCTAAAAATTTCCTTGTGAGAATCATAAAATTAGAATAACTTAAACCATTTTTCTGCAAATTAAAATACCTGTTATAATCCTTATTAAATATAGCATTATTACTTTCTTTCCTAGCTCACTTATTTCTATAAATGAAGGATCAGGTCTGTTTCTTCTATCATAATAATATAAACAATCTTCTTCTTCATCAATATAATAATCTTGATGAACAATAGCATTCCTTAAATTAGCATCAAGAAAATCCATTATAGGATTTAGTGTTTTTAAAATCTTATCTTTTTCAAAATAATCTTTAAGTGACTTAATATAGAACCAATTTCCATAATTTTCTGTATTTTCACGAACTAGTTGTTTATTCAATAGATTTTTATAAACAGGCTTAACAAAAAGAGAAAATTGAGTTTCCCATTCTCTCACATAAGCATTTAGTAAAGTAAAGTTTGGTATCTTAAAGAGTTCTAATTGTTCTTTTTCCTCTTTAGTTATTTTAATATTTGAGAAATCAAGAAACCTAATTTGAATTTGAATTAATGGTCCTAAGAATTGTATTGTCTCAATAGCGAAATATAAGAGTCTATTCTTTCGTACTTCATCTGAAAGGTTTTCTCCTAAAGCAAAAATAGGGATATTTTCAGCGATACTATCTAGTTTCTCAAAAGCTTCTAAAAGATCTTTTTTCTTTAGAGAATCAATAAAAGGTTCTGTTTTTTGATTTATATATTGACACAATTTCTTAGGATCATCAATAGAATCAGAACCAAAAAATGATTTCATCTCCTCTAATAATGTATCTTCATATCCTTGATTTTTCATTTTGAACAAGTACAGAAGAAGAAGGTAAGATTAATAAAGATATATAATTGATTCCTGGATCACTCAGACTTTCCCATAGCATTCTGCTGCTTTCTGCGGATTCTTGGTTTTCTCGTAACAATCTCCCAAGTTTTTCCAGGCTTCCTTGTGGTCAGGCTCAAGTGCGACTGTTTCCGAGTAGAAGAGGATGGCTTTCGGGTAAACCTCCAATGATTGGTAAATCAATCCTAAGTGGTACAAAGCAAAAGCGTTTTTCCCATCAAACTCCAGCACTTCGTAGAACCCTTTCTTCGCTTCCTCCAGTTTGTCCAAGGCATAGTAACTGTAGCTTAAGCGGTTGAGGGTTTCCTTCCGCTTATAATCTAGTCCCAGAGCTTTTTTGTAGTGATCAATGGCTTTCTGCACTCGTCCCTGATTGAAATAAGCGAATCCCAAATGATCCCAGTGAGTAGGGTTTCTTGGTTCTTGTTCCGTTGGTTTCTTGAGGAATTTCTCTGCTTTAAAGGGATTGCCTATGTGGAGATAAATCATCCCAATCATAGTCCAAGGAAGAGCTTTTTCCAAGTCTTTGTCTAGAAATTGCAACCAGAGATCTATTGCCTGGAGGAATTCTTTTTTATCCACTTGTTCGGTTGCAGTCAAATCGAACAATTCCTCTTCTGTAATCTGCGTTCCTTTCGCTAAACTGTCTGGAAACCACTTCTCGTCAAGCATAAGCCTTACTCTCACAGTATTTTGTCGCGATTATCTTTTTAAAGACCTAATTTTTAGCCAGAAAACAAAAAAACAAAGAAGACGCAATACTACTTGTTGAGAAAAGAATTTTTTTCTATTCCCAAGAGAAAACGGAAATATAGGACGGGGAGGAAGAAGAAAACCCCCGTCCACTAGTTTTTAATGTTCTTCTTTTAGAAATCGAAGTAACTATTTTTTCCTTCTTCTTATGAGAACCACTGCTACAACGATTCCCAGTGTAGCTGTCAATATAGCTGAAGTGAAGATAATTCCTGATTCCACTGTGGTCGTAACCGTATTATTTTGAGTAATGGTTTCAGGCGGAGGAGTAATAGTGATAGTTTCTGGTGGAGGAGTATAACCTGGGTAGCTTGATGGATCAGTTGGATCTGTTCCAGTAATAATTTCAACGTAATCATTATACCCGTCCCCATCAGTGTCATGTTTAGTGGGATCTGTTCCTATAATTACTTCTTCATTATCAAAGAGGAGATCATTATCTGTGTCTTGATCATTTGGATCGGTTAAATAAATGAAAATCTCATCACTATCTATTAGAGAATCATCATCTGAGTCATTATCAATGGGACTTGTTCCATAAGTATAAACTTCCTCATCATCCAAAAGACCATCATCATCGGAATCAATATCCAAAGGATCAGATCCATAAAGCATTATTTCTTCCCCGTCCAGCAAATTATCATTATCACAATCATCATCAAGAGGATCTGTGTAATAATAAGATATTTCCTCCCAATCATCCAATAAATCATTATCTGTATCTGATTTTAATGGATCGGTATTATAGAAGCTTTCAGTAAGATCATCCATATAATCACTGTCACTATCCATTTGCCCGGTATGGAAAACGGAACCTCTGAAGCAATACCAAGGGGCAATCCCACTTGAGCTGACTCCAGTTAAACCTAAGCAATAGAGATTATTGTCATATGATCCTATGAGAATTTCATAAATACCATCTGTATCTAAATCAGCAACACAAGGAGAAGAAGCAATCCAATCACCTATTATGTAGCTCCATTCTAAACCACCAGTGTGACTAATACAGTAAAGCTTGTCATCAGTTGACCCTACAAGTACTTCTAAGGTGCCATCATTATCGAGATCAGCTACAGCGGGAGAAGAATGAATTGAGTCACCTGTTGTGTAGTTCCATTCTTCAGTCCCGAAATGACTAATACAGTAAAGCTTGTCATCAGTTGACCCTACAAGTACTTCTAAGGTGCCATCATTATCGAGATCAGCTACAGCAGGAGATGACAGGATATAACTACCTGTTGTATAGCTCCATTCCACTCCACCTGTATGATTAAAACAGTAAAGCTTGTAATCAAATGACCCTACAAGTACTTCTAAGGTGCCATCATTATCGAGGTCAACTATAGTAGGAGAAGATTGAATCCAATCCCCTGTTGTGTAGCTCCACTCTAAACCACCAGTGTGATTAAAACAGTAAAGCTTGTTATCTTCTGATCCTACCAACACTTCTAAGGTACCATCATTATCGAGATCAGCTACAGCAGGAGAAGACCTTATCCTACCATTTGTCGTATAGTTCCATTCTTCAATCCCTAAATGACTGATACAATAAAGCTTGTAATCCCAAGACCCTACAAGTACTTCTAAAGTACCATCATTATCAAGATCAGCTACAGCAGGAGAAGAATAAACATAACTACTTGTTGTGTAGTTCCATTCTTCAGTCCCAATATGACTGATACAGTAAAGCTTGTGATCCTCTGACCCTACAAGTACTTCTAGAGTGCCATCAGCATCTAAGTCAGCTATTGTAGGAGAAGGATAGATATCATTACTTGTTGTATAGTTCCATTCTTCAATTCCTAAATGACTGATACAGTAAAGCTTGTAATCCCTTGACCCCACAAGTACTTCTAGTGTGCCATCAGCATCGAGATCAGCTACAGTAGGAGAGGAATAAATGTATTTACCTGTTGTATAATTCCACTTCTGATACACTCCCATTGCCTGAGGGAGGAATTCATCATCAACACTCTCATTTGTTTTCGCGTCGATTTTTATTGGTTTAACGAAAACAACAACTATTAAAAAAATGATTACTACAAAACATTTTCTTGAGACTTTCATTAAATACCCACCCCGAAAAGGATACCATTATATTGTCTTGAGGATTCTTGTATGTTTCGCAAAAAAATGCGATTAGTGGGAGGGTATGGGTATCGTAATTTTCAACGGTATAATCAGAGAAGGAGAATGCTAAAAGAATAAAGATCATTAACCTACTGGCAAAGGAACCGTCTGGGACCTGTTTTCAATATACAAATATAAGAATGGGATATTTAAGGAAGTTTTTATACCAAAAAAGTTGTGTACATATTAATTCGATAGAATTATAATAATGAAGTATGTATTTAAAAACAAGGTTTAGACACAACAAATCAATTAGTTGGAGAAAATAACAAAATGCCACCAAAATGCCCAAATTGTAAAGGCAAGATGGAATATGAGCCACCAAACTATGTTTGCACTTCATGTGGATTAGTTGTTAACCGATTTGAGTTCGATAAAACAAAAAGAGAACACTTTGGCTCAAAAGCGGAAGAAAACGACGATTACTATGAAGAAAAGAAGAAGAAAAAAGACTATTTAGATTGGTATCTCTCTTCAGATAAAGAGAGTTATGATGAATAAAGATTCCATCCTGAGTTAAATTGACATTATAATATTAAATGATACAAGTAGACTCGAGTGAATTCTCTTCTATTATCAATTTTTGTTATTTATCTTTTCAATACTGATTGTTTTACCTATATCAAAACAAAAAAAAGTCTTTAACGGGAACCTATTACAAAAGAAGTGATTGAGAGCCATGACAGTAAGAGGAAGACATTTACAATGTGACATGCGGAATGTATGTATTTCTTGTTCTGTTTATACATGGCCTCCTAAAATGAATCAACCCAAGAAATACTATCATTGTGAACATTGCAATTTTGATATTATCTGTGATAAAGGATTATCAATCACCTATGAGTATTATGAAGACGGTTTTGTTGAGAAAAAAGCTAAATGCATTGAATGTAATAGAATTTTGCTTGAGAAAATTTGGCCTAAAATTCCCCCCAAACTTGAAAGAGAACTTCTTAGAATAGAATAATAAAACTTCTTTTGATAGGATATCAGAATTTACCAATTAATGGACTGCTTTTCATAGTTCTAAAATCCGATTCAAAGATTATTTCAATATTTATTTTTTCTTTACGAATGATCTCTTTCGCTCTAGGACTAATTTGACGGCAAATGAGGATTACTTTGTCAATGCCATATTTATTGAGATATTCTTCTAAATAGTATACCTTATCGTAAGGTACAGAACGATTCCACAGAAACAACATAACTGCTACCTTTGAATCAGTTGTAGTAACTGCGTAATCAATTGCTTTGAGCTTCTTTTGAACAACCAATTTTTCTGAATATTGGTAATTGTGTTCTGCTAAAAAATCCTTTATCTTTTCTTCAACTTCTTCATTTGTTAAGAATTTAGGATTCAAATTTAGTTAAACTCCATATTTCATTTATAATCAGTATTATTCTATAATAACAATCTACCCTAAGAAACTTTGATTTGTATTAATTAATGTTTTTCGGGAGAATTACAAATAGGCATAATCAGAAAAAACTAGTAAGAATACAAGAAAAAATGAACTTATATAAAAATAATTTTTTATGATTGCTTCTTCTTACTCCTCTTTCTAGTAGCAAATACTGTGATAACTGACAACATAACGATAGAAGCAAACACTTGTAATGGTGTAAAGCCCGGATTCAGTAGTGATGAAGGATCAAACCCTGCTTTATTCATATAATATTTAGCTAAATCATGGTTTGCTGTATATACGGTAACATCAGATTTTACAAAAGTTCCAAATTTAAGCGATAATGGTGTTTCAATAATTTCAACTTCAACATCTAGTAAATCTAACATGATATTTTTGTCAATCATATGGGCAATTGCTTTGCGAACAGCTAGTCCTTTCGTCATAGTTTCATCTTCGGTAAGGGTTTGATCTATTAACGCTGGGCAATAATCTGATTTGAGATTAAACCCAAAATAAATCACATCATATTCATCTCTTGTTTGTTTCTGATAAGGAGCACTAGCATAATCAGTCATGTAATCTCTATAGTCTTTGAAGATATCTAGCTTCCCAGACTCAAATTCCAATCCTTTCACGTTAAGATCAAAAAGAAAGCGGACTCTGTATTCTGCCATATCTAGATCTTCATTATAACCGAGTGGAGTGGAACCCCACCAATCCAGATTACTGTTGAAGATACTTTCTACACCTTCACTAAAGCTATTAAGATAATACATACCAGTCCCTAAACAATTTTCTCCATAATTTAGCCAGTTTTCACTAGAAGTGTCAGGTATTCCTTCAACATCAACATTTACATTAAGATAATGTTCTGGAAGGATAAGCTTTGTCAAATCATTTAGAGCTGGGGCATACGGTTGTAGACCAGCTTTGGTTAAATTACCATCAATATTGATTTGGACTGTGGAATTATCTATTTTTTCAACTTGGTCTATCCAATTGAAAAATGTCCCAATAGAAGATACTTCTTGATACATTTTTATCGAGAACAATACATCATCTGCATCAAATGGTTCATCAAGATAGATATGATCTATATCAGGTTGCCAAGTTACATTGTCTCTTAGATTTAATGTTAGAATTGTTTGATTAGAATTGAAAGTCCAACTTTCTGCTAAAACACCAACAGGAATTTGATTCTTATTGATTCTTATGAGTGGTTCAGAGATCAATGAAGCGAAGAATTCATCTTCTATATACAATGGATTTAAAATATCCCAATCACTCGGGTCAATATAATCTACAAACAGCCTAACAGATTATCATGGGAAACATAAGTTGTGATTTTATTGAACATAGGAATAACAGGCAGCACATTAACCATTAAATTCTCTTGCCAATCGTGATAAATTCCTTCTCTTAATGTGGTATTTGTTTCAGCTAAACCTTCAAGCATTTTCTGCTCACTAAAATCTTGAAAAGCTATCTCATTATCTAAACCCCAATAATTTGCTGATCCTTCTTCTGAGAAGACATATGTAGGATTAACATCAAATCCTGGCCAATCAACATCAATCAATACAATATCAAATTCTTTTGAGAGAACCGCAGCTTCAAAAACCCCGCTAGGATATGGATAAATGATACTATCAATACGGATTCTTTTGAGTTCTTGAGCTATTAATATCGCAAGATGATCTATCTCACTATCACTTCTACTTAATATCCGAACTCTGAAAAAGAAATCATCTTGTGAAGCTGCCTGGATTTTTACAGAAGCAATTGCTGAAAAAAGTATAATAGTTGAAATTAGTGCAACAAGTATAATTGATTTCTTTCTTTTAGTTAGGTTCAACTTAGAATTCATCTCACATTAAGTTAATAATGAATTACAAGCTAATGCGATATGTAATAATTCTTTGTATGATTATAGAAAAAAAAAAGAGAACCAAGTTTGGTTCTGATTGTATTGGAAACTTGATGAAAGCCCTAATCCATAAAGCCTTTGTCTAGTTTCTCTTCTCGTTCTCTTTCAAGTGTGATTCTCTTCTTTCTTGGTCTCCACCAGGCTAACCAGCCAAAGAGTGTAACAAAACCAATTAAGAAGATTTCAGGTAATATGTAGTATACAACTGGAAGTGGACGTGAGATTTGGAATAGGTCAGAAGCCAAACCTCTACTTACAACAGTTACATTAACATTCATATTTTTTATATCTGCAGCAGCGAAGTACATATTATCTGGTAACTCACTCACATCAATGTCATCATAGTACCACCATTGATTAGCCTCATCCCATGACAAATCAGTAAGACCTAATTGTGGAGCATTGGAAGCGATACCATCAAATAGATAGATTTTAACTGTAGCTTTACGATTATCTGTCATAAATGCAGGTATTTCTTTTTCATGGATTTCATAGTAGTCTATTACTCCATCATAAGTTGCATTTGAGTAATCAGTATGTGCAGTGATATTGTAAACATCTACTGTTAAAGTTTCAAGGTCAAAAGAAATCATCGGTGCTGAGGTAGTAATGTTGTGAAACCGTGTTGTGAAGTAATTAGTACCTGTAGCTTGAGCCCAATTCACTAAAGTTGATTGGTTTAACTCATTGTATCTCAAGTAACCAATTGGTAGGCTTGTGATTCTAAAACGAACTACGACATAATTATCAAATGTTACAGGTGTATGGAACCACCCAATATCTGTTTGATTATCATACCACGTTTGAGAGGCTACATCATAAGATAATGAACCATTAATTGGTTTATTTTCAGTATCAATACCAGCAACACCAATTGGTTCTGTTCCTGGTTGTACTGCACCTACACCTTTCTGATATAGGAACCAGTCAGCACTATCAACTTCGTGAGGTTCTAAGAAATCATATTCTGGTATGTTTTGTAATTGTGCTTTTATGTCCCAGATATCAAGCATCCATGTGCTTGGTGTATAATGATATTTGAAGGATGTAAAGTTAACGTATAGGAAATTAGAAATAAATGATTCATCTCCAGAACTCCAAGTTCTAGTTGTTCCAGGCATATTGAAAGTATAGTATATTCGGTGTTCTGTCATGGCTACGGTACCATTTATCAAAACATCATCAAAGTACCAAGTATTTGTTCCGCCATCATAACTTAAATCATAGACATTAGTTCCAAGTGATGGTGATCCTTCATCTTCAAGTGGGAAGTAGGCAAAACGGAATGCTGCTTCAGTTGCAGTCGTATCATTTAGTATATTCGTTCCTATTGAATCAGTATAATTGACTTGGAAGTTATCTATGGAAAGATGATTTGTTGTATTTTCATAATTAACAGTTGATACTGGAATGTCAATATATTTCCAATTTACCTCGAGTAAAGCATTTTGTAAGACTGAAAATATTGCTTCCACGGAGTATTCTAAGCAAGTCTGCACATCAGCCAAGTAAGCTGGTGTCCAATCAGTAATCAAGGGATGGGAGCTAAAATTATTTCCCAAGTCATAGGCTAAAGGATGTATATTCTTAGC
>JABLTI010000007.1 GCA_013166835.1 Promethearchaeati archaeon
TCGAAGTTAACATTTTTGTTTCGAATCTTTTGAGCAAAAAATTCAACTTCATCAGCACCCATTTTTAGGGCTTTATCAACAAAAGGCTCGATTATGGCTAAAATGTCAGACATTTCATTTACCTCCTACATCACCAGAAACTAAAGCAATCGCTTTAGTAGGTCCACCACCACCGTCAACCTTGGCTGGCTGCCACTTACCGCATCTTCCAGCTGACATATCCAGTTTCCAATCTTTCCCAATTCCTGTTACCGATTTAAGAACCTCGAACGCGTCACCTGATATGGTTACATTTTTCACAAGACCATTGAGTTCTCCGTTTTTGATTTCATAAGCTTCTGATATTGCAAACATGAATTCAGCAGTACTATCTGCTTGTCCTCCTCCTGGTTGGGCAAGTAAATAACCGAATTTAACATCTTCCAGAAGTTCTTCTTTTGTGAAATCTCCGGGTTCAAGGTAAGTGTTTCTCATTCTAATCAATGGTTCAACATCATATTCCCAGGCTCTTTCGTTTCCTGTTGGTTTTACTCCGAAATGATGTGCTGTGTATCGACTATGAAGGAATGATTTCATTATTCCTTTTTCGATGATCACTGTTTTCTCACTCTTAACTCCAGCATCATCTACAGCTAACCATCCACCAGCTGTTTCCTGTTCTCCAGTATCAACCATTGTAACTAATTCACTGCCTACTTTTTTGCCTATTTTTCCTTTAGCAGCACTACCAGCAAGCACAAAATCACTTTCAACTGTATGACCGATGGCTTCGTGACTAATTATTCCTACAACTGAGGGTTCCATTATAACTGTCTGTTTCCCACCTTTTGCTAATGGAGCATCAAGTAAAGCAATTGCTTTTTTCGCTGCTTCTTTCACCATATCCTCTGGTGTGAATTTCTTGAATATTTCCCATCCTCCAGTCATTCCACTGACTGAATAAAACGGCATCATTTTGCCTGCTTCAGCAGCAGTTGCTTGGACATAGAAATCTGGTCTACTATCAAACAATTCAACGTCAGTTCCATCGGAATTCATTATTATCCGGTGGTTAGTTGGTTCTCGTAAGAAAACCATTGATCCTTTTATTTTCTCATCTGTTTCCCGAAGCAATTTATCGGTATTCATTACTAAATTGACTCGTTCTTCGATACTATGATTTGCGAGTGGATCTTTGCCAATGGATTGGAATGTTCCAGTAACAGGTTTTATTGGTGCGAGTTCTATTTTCTCTTTCATACTTGGGGCTAGATTTTTGGCGGCTGCAACAGCGTTTTCCAGTGTTTCTTTGACTGCTTTGTTGTTTAATTCGCTGGTGCTTCCATACCCCCAAGCACCTTCAACTAGAACTCTAATACCGATTCCTGCAAAATCATCGACAATTGATCTTTGAAGTCGGCCCTTATCAGCTCGAACTTCGATTTTTTTCCTCTGATGGTATCGTGCTTCCACGTGCACGCCATCAGGTCTATTATCGATAGCAATTTTCAGTAAATCTCTCATAAAGAATTCATCCTAAAACTTCTATGTGCATTTATCTTTTAAGATTAACTCACAATATGATTTGCGAAGAAAGATTGATTCACTGAAAGTGTTTTAAGGATTCATAATATATTATTAATAAAATTAAGAAGAATTTCAAACCTTTAATGAAAACATGTGGGGAGCTGTTCATGGACATCACTGAATCCCAAGTAGTGGAAATTTGCAAAAAGTATAATTATGATTTCATAAGTTTTGAATTACTGGGAATTGGGGCATTCAATTTAAATTATTTATTGAAAACAAAGCAGGATAAATTTGTTTTAAGAATTGAAAACAATGATCAATTTCATTTTAAGAAGGATGAATATGAAATATTAAGAAGTTTAAATGGGAAATTTGGTCCTAAGGTCTACTTTTTTGATGATTCAAAGAAAATCATTCCAGCAGATTATCTCATAGAGGAGTTTATTGATGTTGGAGAACATCCTCCTGCAGTTGCCTCGGATGAGTTTATAGAAACAATGGGTAAATGGTATAGAAGATTACATCTAATAAAAATAAAAAAACAAGATAGTACATATGATTTAGTTAAGGCTTTTAATTTTAACTACAACAAATACAGTGAAAATAAGGAAGTATTAGAAAAGAATGATCAAGAAATAATTGACAAATTACTCGAGAAAGCATTGAAAATCTTAAAATCAAATAATAATATTTTTTCCAGAAGAAAGTATTTATCATTAACACAAGGGGATCCAACAAGGTCTAACATTTTTTATAGCAACAAGACAGTTAAATTGATTGATTGGGAATTTGCTATGTATCATTATAGGGAATATGATTTAGCTTTTTTTGTTTGGTCTTACTTAAGAAGAGATGAGAAGAGGAAATTAACCTTCTTTAAACATGCGGGTTACCCTACAACTGATTTTTCGAGGAAACAATTCGAATTAATGTACCTTATCCGATGTCTTGATATGCTTGCTTGGAGCATTGAAAGGTTAAGTTTGATAAAAAGTGGTAAGATAGATCTAAGACAAACAAATTCAATTTTTGAGGAAGTATTGTATGGAATAAGAGAGGATTTTCAAGTAATTGAAAATGCTCTAGCGAATCCTTTTCTTTGAATAGGAAAGATTTTTCCTTTTGAATACTAAATTAATTCTACTGATTAAACAAATCTTCTTTGATAATTTGTGTGTGGTTTCAAATGGTAAAATTCAGTATTTATGATGAGTCTAAGCTTGATGCACAAATCGAACTAGTTCAAGATGTCATAAAAGATTGGGATTGGGTAATTTGGTATCCAAACAAAGAGTCTCTTCTAGAAAGTTACTCTCAAGTAGGATTTTCTCCCGATACACGTCATTATGCGTTTGATGGAGAGAAGCTCGTCGGTTTTTTGAGTAGTACTATAGAAAGAGAAATTGATGGAGTTTTATTTGGATCCATTCATATACCTTTCATTCGAAAGGGTTACGAACATATTGAAGAAGAATTAGTGAAAAAAACAATAGAGATACTGAAGACAAAAGGAGCACAAGCAATACGATCATTTGCAATGCCAGGATGGGGGAAGACCATACAAATTCTTGAAAAACATGGATTTGGAGAAAAGAAATTACTTAGTTATGCAACCATGATACCGGTAGACTTGCTAGTGAAAGATGATTACAAAAAACCAGTACATACAGAAGAACTAGATCTACCTAGGGAGAAACAAAAAATCATTAAACTTATTGTAAATGAAAGCAAACAACCAAAGGAGGTTGTTGAGAGATATCTTGATGATCTCATTTGGGCGGATGCAATACCAGCTTGTACAATTGTGTACAAAGAGGGAGTAGCATCTTTTGGTTATCTTGCTAAGGGTATGCGATATCTGGACATTCCAGGAAGAATTTTTCTGAGTTTTACACCTGTTGTTAAGGAAGAGATAAAACACTTATTCAAAGACATCATCAAAGATGGTTTCGGATTCCTTGCACAGAAAGCCAAAGAAGCTGGATACGATACTCTTTGGTATGAAGCGAGAGATGTAGAAAATATTGAACATTACAAAGAACTCGGACTAAAAATGGAACCAACGTATGGATTTACACTAAGAGTTTGAGCAAATCAAATTTTAATCAGCATTCGTTCGTAATAAGTCTAAATAATCCAATAATCTATCCCAATGTATTGCTATTCTCGATATTTTATTACCATGTTCTAAGGTATGCTGAATGGTTTTAGAAACACTAAATTCTGCTGTTGCTTTCCCCCAATACGTGTCTGTCTTCTTTTCTTTCCATATTTTTTCAGACATTTTATTTATGGCTTCAATTTGTTTTCCTCTCACAGAATGAAATCGTTTCAGCAATACTTTCAAATCTACTCCTTTTACTAGCTCCTTATCCCACATCTCTTTTTCATTAGGAATGTCTTTCTTAGCTGGAATTGATTCACCTAGCCAATATTTCAAACCAGGCAACGCCCAATTTTCTTCGTAATGAACAAGATGAAATAATAAGCGATAAGCAGACCATAAACCAAAATACCTTTGCATGGATTCATCAGCTTTTGGATGAGTGCTATGAGGAGGGATTTCTAGTAGACTTTCTACTGGAACGAGATTAATAGCCCAATCAATGATTTTCGCAGTTTCTCCTAATTGGTTTGCAAGAAAATTTTTGGAATTCATATATTACAATAAGTGACTTGAGTAAAATAAATTGCTTAAAATCTAGAATAAAAATGGTGCCGGAGACGGGATTTGAACCCGCGCGTGCGGAAGCACAATGGATATTTGCAATCCATCAGGAGGGATTTTAGCAATCCATCTCCCTACCAGGTTTCCCTTCGGAACTCACAAGTTACCGAATCTAGGACACCCCGGCACGTTTTCTATTTTTGTGTTTTTAGCATCAATTTAAAAAACATTACGGTTGAGTTGTGATTTGTGTTTTTTTCTCTGTTTTTAGAATAGTTTTATTTTCTTCATTGTTGATTGTTTCTTCATGACTGATGATAAGTTCCTCGATATCCCTAAAGATTTCAGAAAGGAGTTAATTCCTGTTCGTCAAGAACAAGTTCTTCTTTCTCCCCACGTTCTCCTTGATGGTGATATCTCTCTTGAAGATATTACTCTTGTTGCTGGCTTAGATGTTGCCTACTCTAAGGATGACAAATTAGCTTGTGCTAGTCTTGTTGTGGTTGATTTTCGAACCTTGGAACCTGTAGAAGAGCATTTTGAATATTTTCAACCTGCTATTCCTTATATTCCTAGTTTTCTTTATTATCGCGAATCCCCTGGTTATCATTCAGTTATTAAGTATCTCGAAGAGAAACCTGATCTATTCCTTTTTGATGGGAATGGGATTATTCACCCTTATGGAATTGGTTTAGCAAGTCAAATGGGTTTGGAACTACTACAACCTACTGTTGGTATCGCTAAGAAACTTCTATTGGGAGAATATGTTGATCCGTTAAAAAAGGGTGGGTACTCACAGATAGTTTTTGAAGAGAAGGTTATTGGAGCTGCTTTTCAATCGGCTGATCCACCAGCAAAACCAATTTTCTTATCTCAAGGTCATTTAATTAATTTCAATACCACAGTGTATGTTATTCGTGAATTTTTCCAAAATCAAATTTTTAGTGCAAAATTACCTGTGCCATTATTACTTGCTGACAAATTAGCAAGGGAGAAACTAGGTGAAAGAGAGTAATCAATTCTCTTTGTGTTCAACTTTTGGACATTGCTCTATTACTATGTTTCTTCTGCACATGGGGCAGATACCCTTTACTTTCAACCATTCCACTAGTAGGGGTTTTTTCGCTACATTACTACAGTACGGGCAAGCGACCACATCATCTTCTTCAAAATCTACATTCAAACCTGAAACCATACATCGTGGTTGTTTATTTGATACAAAGATAATTTCTACCCCGCCTTTTACGATTCTTCGCTGCATTACTTGAATGGGAATTTTTAATTCATTTTTTTTCTTTAATTCTCTTTTTTCCTTTCTCTGGTCTTCTCTGAGAACTTTTCTCTTCATTCTCTCATATCTTCTTGCTTTTACTCTTCGTATTATTTTTGATCCATCGAAGTCTATTTTTGGGAGACGTATACTGCGCCAATTTATGACTCCAACAACATTTGAGAGAAAGCCAATTATGAATGCTAATAAGAAAACCCCACCTATTACCGAGGCTGAAACCCAGAGCCAGCGCCAATTTGTTGGTATGCTATAGGGTTCAACTATCTTTTCTATCCCTGTTAGGTTCTCTTTCACTGTTATTGTGAAAAATCCCCAATTATAATTCGAAAACGCTCGTATGTAGTAATCTCCGCTGATTTCTGGTGTGTAAAGAGTTGTTTCATCTCCTTGACCTGCTTCATCAACTGTTACCAGAGCATTCCTTTCTTTGGGTCTATCATCTATGTGAATGGAAAATCCTATATCCATTTGATAATACTCATCAACTTCTATTGTGAAATTACAAGCGATTCCGGATTCCAAATCTAAAACTTTGAAATAGGCTTCATCTGTGGTTCCAACATTTGAATTGTAACTTTGAATGAAACTACTCTCATTCATTGGAAGAATTACTACGAGTATACTAATTGTTAGAAAAGTTATTCCAATTTTTCTTGTTATATTCTTTTTCAGCAATTATTCATACTCCAAATTAGAATGATTTCATCTGAATTAAAAGTTTGATTGTTAAGAAAGAAATTTCTATGATTTTGTTGTTAGTATTTCTTATTTATTGAAGAAGAATGTTTTAATCAAAAATTAAGGAATCATAATATTAACTAATCCAATAGTTTTGGAGATTATGATTTGAATAATCAGCGTAATGTAAATAAAATCCTAAAGAGTCGTTCAACACTCGAGGGAGCTGGGGTTCGTTTAGAACGGGTTTTTGGTTATCACGAAGTTCCATTATTCGATCCATTTTTGCTTCTTGATCATTTTGGCTCCGATAATCCTGATGATTATTTAGCAGGTTTTCCTTGGCATCCACATAGGGGAATTGAAACGATTACCTACATGTTAGATGGAGACGTAGAACACGAAGATAGTCTTGGCAATAAAGGGGTTATTACTAACGGAGATGTACAATGGATGACCGCTGGCAGCGGTATTATCCATCAAGAAATGCCTCATCGCTCTGAAGGTTTAATGCAAGGATTTCAGTTGTGGGCTAATCTTCCAGCTAAGAATAAAATGATGCATCCCAGATATAGGGACATAAAGAAAGAAGAAATTCCTGAATTTGCAGTGAATGAGAAAGTACAAGTAAAGATTATTTCCGGAAATGTGAATGGTACTAGAGGTCCAGTACAAGATATTGTTACAGATCCAGAATACATTGATGTGTCAATAAAACCAGATGGTACTTTCAAACATCCTGTTAAGGTTGGGCATACTGTTTTTGCTTACATTTTTGAAGGTGCAGGATTTTTTGACAAAAAACAAGAAGAAATGACAAGCAAAGGTTCTGTCGTATTATATGCTGACGGGGATTTTGTTGAAATATATACAAAGGATAAACCAGTGAGATTTTTGCTAATCTCTGGAAAACCGATTGGTGAACCAGTAGCATGGAATGGTCCAATTGTAATGAACACAGAACATGAACTTAGAATTGCATTTCAAGAATATAGAAATAAAACATTCATCAAACATAAATAATTCAAATAAAAAAAAATAGAATAAGATTCGCTATTTAGCGAATCATTTTTTCTTCTTGCTGTCGATTTGTGCTTGAGCAATTTTCTGGAAACCGATAGCATTTGCTAATACAGGATCTTCCGGGACAATTACCTCTTCTGGTGATTGTACTACATTGTTTTCGGTTAGAATATTTTTCATTCGTTCACCAAAGACTTCAGCACCGCCACCAGTTAGAATGACTTTTTCAATCCAAGCATCGGGTGGGAGGGTACCAAGTAAGGTTGATAATTCATCCACTATGATGTCTGCAATTGAATTGACATAATAAGTGAGGGTTTCAGAAATATCATATTGCTCTCCTGCTACCATTACATTCTTTCTTCCAATCTCTATGGATTTTATCAATTCAAATGGTCGCAAAATCTTCCCTGTTTGCTGATTCAAGTTGCTAGCAATTCTTTCAGCAAGGGTTGTTATTGATTCTTGTACACTTCCACTTGCTGTTCGCATTAGTCTACCTTCATAAACAGTAAGAATATTTGTTGCACCAGCTCCGATATCCACAACTACTGCATCAACTGCTCTTTGTTCACCAGATGATTTCAGGATTTCATAATAAGATCCATAACAAACTGGCATTACTAAGCATTGGTCTATCTTAAGGTTGATTTGTTTTTCTTCCCCTGTTGCATCATTTGCAACATTTATTGTCATAGCTCCTTTCAGACCCTTACTTAAAGTTACCATTTCATCTTGAGGACTAGCAACTGGCACTCCAGTAGCAACTATAAAATTACCATAGTCCTTTTCTACGAAATTCGAAAGAGCTGCTTTTATTGCTATGATTGCATCTTTCAAGCTTTTCATTTTACCTTTATCTGCTAATGGTCGTTTTATTTCGCTTTGTAATCTTGCTAATTCTCCTACGAAATATTTCTTCCCATCATCAGTTTGTAGCATAAGATTATTTATCCAAGATTTATCAGTCCCTAATCCTTTCCATCCAGGATTTGGATCACCAACTAAACTTGGAATTTTTATAATCTTTTTACCACCAGGTCCTACTAGTTTTGTTATGCTCGTACCAAGATCTATTCCGATTGCCATTGTATCGCTTTTTTTGGACAATATATTACACCCTGTCTTATCTATAAATTTCTAATTAAGTATTAAAACATCTAATTAAAAGCTTTAATGATGAGGCACTTTTTGAGAAAAATCTATTGCCCAGCCCGAGGTGTTCTTTGTCTTCTCCTAGGTCGTCTTCGTTCTGTTTCCTTCTCTTCAGATACTGGGTGAATAATGGGTCTTTGTGCTATTGCTTCCATTCTTCTTGTTGCTCTTTTTTGGATAAATTGAACAATTAATCCAACGAGTAAGAATAGAACTGCCAAGGGAGCTAAAACCATCATAATCATTTCTGGTTGTCCAGCTTCAATACTATTAATGATTGAATCAGGCATATTGAGAAATTGCAGGATTGGTAATGGATTCAATGCAAGCCAGGAAAGTAACAATAATGCTACCATTCTAAATAAGGTGCCTGAGGTTATAATAAGAATTAATCTAGCCAATGATGGAGTATATGCTGAGGCTGATAATGACACAGCAATCATTGGATCATCTCGTTCAAGTTGCTCGTAATAACTCTTGAGACGATTATTCATTTTGTCCCAATCCTCATCAGGTGAAATTCTAAACAATTTCTTTCCAACTAAGCCTTTTATTCTTGAGAAAGCTGTACTTACAGTCATTCTAGCCCTTGACGTGTTTTTACTACCTCGTATACCCATTCTTTCAGGTTCTTCTTCTTCTGTTTCCGGTCTTTCTTTTTTCATTCTCTCTAAAGGCATCTTGAATTCTCTTATTCTCTTAATATTGCTTGAGATTCTCCTATGTCTATGGATATTAGGACCTATTACATTGTACACGTAACTGGCCTGAAAACTCAATTCCAATGAGAAGTAAATTAGGAAAGCAGTAATTACTAATTTCGAGAAAATCATTTGAGTGATATTTCCACTACCAAGGTCTATATCAATAAGCAATTTCCCACTTAAAGATGCTAAACCAAGAACTATATTCATTCCAAAAAAGGAAACTGCCGATAGTGCGGGATTACATTCTCGTAGGAATCCTAAACCAGCAATTAGTGCAATAAATAAGATAATCATAATGAAGAAAGAATAAAGTGGTTCAAAGAGATTTGGTTGAGCAAAAAATTCTAGCGGTTGTAATATAATTTGCTCAATTTCTACTCCCATGATGGTATCTCCTCCTCCAAAAATTGCTGAATGAAAACTATCCATTAATGCTACAGCTCCAGAATCATCATATCCGAGCATATAGGCAATTCCATAACCAATTAAGAGAAATAAAATCTCAAAAATGAAGACAAAGAATTTCAAACTATACCAGAATGATTGGAAATTCCAAATGGAAGTATCGATTGAGGATATTACTAGCGCAAAACTAGCTATGAAAACTAGAGCAGCAAATACTCGAGTCATGTTTAGGAGATTTCGCATCTTCCTTACTTTATCTGCTTCAACTCTGGTACCAATTACTTCAGACAAGACCAATACCTCTCCTTTTTGCTTCTATATATTCATTAATTACAGATATCAGGAAATCATCTGGTCCTACAGAAATAACGCCTGCTCTGTATCGTTGGATATCTCTACTCAAACTTGATCTAATATCATAATATTCCTCTGCAATTGCTTCTCCTAATGCTTTTTCAGTTGGACCTAATCGGGTATTCTGAATTTCAAAGAAGGGTCCAAATGGTGATATAATTATTACATCAAATCCAGCTGCAGATGCCTTACGAATTCCATCAAGAATATCTTTCTTCTTTCCTTCGAGATCTGTAATAATTAGTAGTAATCCTCTACTTCTTGTACGCATTATTAGGTTCTGAACTGCTCTTGTAAGATAGGAGGGCCCTCTCGGTGTTACATAAGCAAGGTCTTCAATGATTCTATTGAATTGGGTAGTTCCATGACTGGGAGAAATAAATGTATTAACTTTGCTATTGAAAGTTGCTAGACCAATCATATCTTTTCTTTCTTGAGCCATATGGGATAATAATACTACTGCACGAATGCTAAATTCTAGTTTAGTATTTCGTATTAATCCTTGATCCATGCTTTGAGAAGTATCTAGTAAAATCATTACACGGATATTTTTCTCAGTTTCAAATTCTCTGATTTGTAATTTATTTGTTCTACTGAATGCTTTCCAATCAATGTATCTAAAAGCATCTTCTGGAAAATAATCGCGAATTCCCCAAAATTCCATGCCTGTACCTTTTAGTTTGGTTTTATGCATTCCAAACATTTTTCCTAGCTGTCTTTTTGCGCCTAGGGTTTTTAACTTCTTAATATCTTCATATGAGGGATAAACTAGCACTTCATCAAAATCTTGTTTTATTGTCTCCTCTTCATAGAATCCTAATCGATCATGAATTATGACTTTTGTTGGTCCAACTTTGAATAATCCTCTTACTGGAGTTCTAAGAATGTAGGAGAATTCTGCTTTTGCATTAGCATTTATTCTTGTGTAGAGATAATTTTCTCCAAGAACCAGATCCATTGTTTCGGGGTATGCATCATATATTTCTAGATGATCTATGGCATTTGGTCCTTTATTCTGAACAGTTATTCTCACATGAATATATTCTCCTGCAAAACATTTTCTTTTATCTAGAACTCGATTAACAGTTATTCCTTCTGTATTTGCTTGTATCCGAAAGATTGGATAGCCAAAAGTAGTTCCTATTACCATTAAAATTCCGATTAATAGAAAGTAAGTGACAATAATATCTGAGATTCCATATGCTAATGGTTGTTCCATAAAGAGAATGACTATTTCAAAAACAGGTACAATTCCTTCTAGGGCTAGACCTATTGATATCATAAATAGTCCTCCGAAAAGGATAAATGATCCTCTTTTTGAAATCATTTCTTACTACAACCTATTTTGCTTGATATAGTTAATTTACCATTTTTTCTTAGTTCAGTTACCTTTGTGCTCTTACTTCTTTGATTGGTATTTCTCTAATTATGTCCCTTATTATGGATTGAGAAGATATTCCTTCCAAATCAGCTTCAGGTTTGAGAATAAGTCGATGATATACAGCATCAATTGCTATTCTCTTAATATCATCAGGAACGACATAATCACGACCAGAAATAGCAGCATATGCTTTTGATGTGTTTAACATAGAAATACTTGCTCTAGGACTACCACCTAATAACAAGCGCGGATCAGTTCGTGTTCTTATTGTAATATCTCGGATAAATTCTATGATGCCTTGATCTACATAGATATTTTCCCTTACAATTTTCTGTAATCGAATAATTGTTTCTGGAGTAGTAATTTCATTAAGTGTGTTATCCTCTGGTTGATGTTTCAGTTGAATGATTTTTTCCTCTTCAACGGGATTTGGTAATCCAACTACAGATTTCAATAAAAACCTGTCAAGTTGTGCTTCAGGTAAAGGATAAGTTCCTTCTTGTTCAATTGGATTCATTGTTGCAATGACAATGAACGGTGAGGATAAAGGATAGGTATTTCCTTCTATTGATACTTGCCTTTCAGCCATTGCTTCTAATAGAGCACTTTGTGTTTTTGGTGGCGCTCTATTTATTTCATCTGCAAGAAGAATATTTGTAAAAATTGGTCCTCTTCTTAGTTTGAAGGTTCCTGAACGTTGGTCAAACACATTGGTTCCAAGTACATCTGAAGGTAACAAATCTGGTGTGAATTGTACACGTTTGTACTTGCATCCTAGCGTTGCAGCAAAGAGCTTTGCTAAAGTTGTTTTGGCAATCCCTGGAACACCTTCAAGAAGTATATGTCCATCACATAGTAAGCTAAGAATCAAGTTATGTACTATATTCTTCATCCCTACAATGTGTCTTGATAATTCATCTTGGATGCTTTTTGCTATTCTTTCCACATCCGACACATTGACAAGTGAATCACCACGTGATGCTTTCTTGTCTGGCGGAGGTGGTGGAACGAATTCTGACATTTTTTTTATACCCCGAATTTTTTGTTTTTTTTTTTATGTTTTTTATTTTACATCTTTTTGATGATCGTAATTTTTTTGACTAACCTTGAGTTTTTGTTATTAATTCCTCAACATTTTTGAGGTCAAGAACTAGGTCAGTAAATTCCTCTTCAGAAATCCTTCTTGATTTCTGTATAATCAAATCAACACGCGTAAGCATCTTTACAACATCTTCTAGATTGAATTGATTTGGAAAATGATTATCTAATAGCTCTACAATTTTTTCTGAGCTTAATTCCTCAGTTACAGCATATTTCTTTATCAAACGTCTTTTCAATCTCTTATATATTAAATCAAGAGCATTCGAAAATTGTTGATAAGTCATATACCAGGTCATTTTTGCTGCGAAGAACGATCGAGACCTACTTTGTTTTACTTTGGTCATTAATAATGGAGAAGGTCCTTTTGATTTTGGATATCGTCTCCTCAAAAACATGAACGTTATAAATGGAAATAAGGGAGCTAGTAAAGGAAACATAGTAAATGAATTAACATAACGAAGATACATTCTGACGTATTCAAAAGGATCAATAATTCCTAGTGCGAATCTACCGGTTCTAGATGAGGAAAGATGTGATTCATCATAATAAATTCTGCGAGTGCTGTTAAAATCTAACCAATTAAAGACATTACTTGCTAATTGGGCATTATCATAACCAAGTTCCATTAATTCATTTATGAAAATACTTGGATCAGAACAAACTAGGATATTACCAACACCGACACCGCCTAAAGGTATCGGTACCATAAGTGAAAAGGAACCCTTCCATTCATCATCATCAGGATAATAATCACCATCCTTAGCGTTCTCTACATCCTTTTCAAGCCAAGAAAAATCTGATGACATAGCTATTCCGGAAGCAATTGGTATACCAGATATGGAGAGTCGAGGATACCATTGAGTTTCTCCAGTATCATTATCTACGCCCAAAAATGATATGGATGATGGAAAACTCGTAACTACTCGATTCACACCACTCATTGAGGCAGAACCCGGAAATTCAGGAAAGTTTCTAATTACAGGCATTACTGGGCTTACATGATAAGAATAAGCATCCATTAGAAGAGACCCGTTAATTTTCATTCCAGCGATTGGTAGAGTACTAAACCCAATTGCAGATGCATTTATTTGGCTAATAAAAGGAGCGATTACAGTATTAACTAATCCAAGAATATCATTCGCTCTTCCAAAATCATCAGCAATTATTACACTACCTCCACGCATAATGAAATATGCTAGAGCAGCAGTTTCAGTGGGATCAAAAAATATTGTTGGTCCTATGATGGCCAAGACACCCATTTCATTACCATCAAGTCTTGTTAAAGAATTCAAAGTGGAAACAACTGGATGAAACTCAAATCCTTCGCCCTCAAGATTTTCTCGGAGAGTACTAGTCCCATCCCAATACTCATTATATATTGAGAACTGTCTAGTCCCTTCTTGACCAATCCTAGTTACAGATAAGATTATTGGCAAACAAAATATAATGAAGATAATTGATAAGATGAATGTATTTCGATTAAATTTTATTTTAGCCATATTCTTACCTCGAGTCGTTACTTAGGTTACTTTAGGATCTTGTTTTAGAGCTAACTGCACATTTTCCAAGGCTTGCATAGCATGATTAAATTGATTTTTAGTAATTCTGTGATCACTAAATCGTGCTTCTTCATATCGCATTACAAGCATTGTGACATCACGAACTGGTATGCGGTTTGTTGATGCGACTAATCGAGCAAGCTCTCGAGGAGATTGATCTCGAGCACTTAAAATCCTTAGATTTTGCATGCACATTAACTCAAAAGCTCGAAAGCTAAGGACTATCCCTCTACGATAATCTTTTGCTTTATCAGCTTCAGCAATCTGCTTCATAATAGAAGGCAGATCCATTAATTCAGCATCTGGATCTGGTAGAATTCCTTTCTTTGATTTCCTAAACCGACCAAATGCATACACAACTGAAACAATGATTATGAGTGAAACCATTGCAATTAAAATACCTATTACAGCCATATCAAATCCTCCTGGTTCTGTTGGTGAGGAAGTTCCTCCGTTAGTGGTTTCTACTGGTACCGCGAGAAATGTAATGTCGAAATTGAAATCGTAGCTCGTATCAGCATCAAAGGTTATAGTAATTGTGTATAAGGTATCGTTCGTATACCCCAATGATTGATTAATAGCTATACTGAAATAACCACTATCATTGAGAGTTTCACCAATGGAGCCTAATCCACTAATAGATATTGTAATGGTTCTACTTTTTATTGGTCGACCAAATTGATCCATTACAAATCCATTAAATGTTAAATTCGAATTAATATAGATAGATTCTCCTCCAATTGTCGTAATTTCTGAGTCATCTATTACTATTGTTGAGTTTAAAGTAATAGTATACACAGCTTCTGTAAAGACATCTACTAGAAAACTGTAGTTGGAGGGAGTATAATATTGATTACTAGATGAAAATAAATTAACTGTTCCATTTCTTAAAGTTGGATTGACTGTTGACGGAATGAGTAAACTAATTAAAAATGCACCTGTTGGAGAGGTATAAGTTTCGTATACCAATCCAGACCCTTCCCATTGAGCTGATATGTTCATGTTTGCAACAGCCGCACTACTATAAGCATCGCTTATGGTACCTGATATTTGCAGCGTTTCATTTGGCATAGCAAAGGGATATTCAAAAAGAACTGAAGTGCCATTAACTGAAGGAGTTAGTATTGTGGAATTTCCTAAAACAGTGATATATTCCGTTTCAGTTATAGCAGTTATCCCTTGACCTGTATCAACATCCACGGTTATCGAATTGTCACCGACGGGTAAGTTTGTTGCATTTATTATGAAGGAGATACTAAAATTACCATTATTCTCTGTGGTAACACCTATTGTAGGTGAACCCGCAACAAAGACAGTTAGATCAACACTATAACCAAATGGACTACCACCACTATCAGATAAAACACCTGATAATGTAACTGTAGTATTACCTCGAACTACTTCAGGATAAAATCCAATACCTGGTGCAACAGGTTCGTCTATATCAAAAACAAGACCCGCCCCTGTGTATATGAATATATTTGTCGTGACATTACACCAATCTGCAGCACTAGTTCCAAGTTCAGCTTCAGTTATTATGTTTCCTACCGTATACGCTAAACCTAACGTGCTAATATTAAATGATCCTTCTAGAGGATGATCAACTCCGATAGTGGTACCCATTGGAACAGCTAGTATTGTTGCTGCAATATCAGCAATAATTGCAATATTATAGAGTGACCCTAACCAATCAAAAGTAATATCATGACCATTGGCATCTGAAACGAATTGGGGATCCAGAACTGTAGAATTATCAAATAGTAAACCAGCTACCACTGAAAATGAATCACCTTCGCGAACAATGGTGGTATTTATTACCATACCCATCTGAACTGTGGCATAACATTCAATGGTATCTGTTGTATATTGACGATTTAGTTCTATTGGTCCAAGAAGTGGATCGCCAGGGAAAACAGCATAGACTGTGACTAATCCTACTCGTTTTGAATGATCATTATCTACACAAGTTATTGAGAAATTACCATTGCTATCTGTAATTCCTTCACCTACCTTGAAATTATTATCCAGATTGGTTCTGTCTGTCTCTAAATCAATCCAAGTGAAATAGCTCCAATAAATCCAGATGGGTTCATTTGGTATTCCTTGTAAAGTAATTAAATCAATGAGTCTACCTCTAACAACAAAAGATCGACCTCGAAGAATAACTGCTGGGGAAATGCTTTCGGGATTGAGACTATCAGGTTTTTGTGATATTTTCTCTTTTGGTCCGTCTGCTGAGATAGTAGCAATTAGATGTGTAACTACTTCGTGGTTCTCGTTCGTTTTCAATGGAGTAGTGAAATCTGTTTCTGGTTGATTTAGTGTTAACTGAATTAGAGATACAAAAGTAATTGAAATCAAAAGTAAAAATATAGCAATTAGTCTTACTTGAGATTGTTTCATACTTACAACCAGGTCTAACGCCACCAGTATTTTTCTATATCTGAAAAGGGAGGTCATCTTATTTATTAATTGTCAAATCTGCATCTATGAAACGTATGAATTTCTACTAAAAAAAGTAGCTCTTATTTCTAGTTTAGCATTGAATAGTAGTTTAACAATTTGAAAGTAAACCGTTAGATGGTCGGACTAAGCACCAGAATAAAGAGTAAGGGCTTAGGATTCGACCATCTAATTAACACGATAACACATGGTTTGGCATTCTAGGACTCATCTAAATTGTGCTACAGTGTTCCGGCTCTTAACGCCTCCTCTTAAGCGAGCACCATTCTCTTCTCTCGGGTATTTAGAAGATTTCTCAAGGAACCTAGTGGTTCTATAAGCACTTTACCCGCTGTTTGAAGTGCTTATCCAAAGTCCATTCTTGAGTGTACTCTTCGAGGACACGAGAAGCGTGAGTAGTTTTATTTCAATTACTTTTCTCTTCTCTACTCAACTAGTTATACTATTTCTATTAAAGATTTTCCTTCGACAATTCCCTTGTTATTGTTCTCTAGTCTCTCTTGTTTTGGTAGGTGCACTAAAAACTTACACTTACAGTCTCATGTAAGACAATTACAAATATTTATATACTACTTTTGTGTAACTTAAGTATAGAAAAATGTAACATTTGATTGGAATGAGGAAAAAATGCCAGACAAGAAAAAGAAAATCAAAGAACAAGTAAAGAAAGATATTGAGCTAACCCGAATTAGAATGGCTTTAATTGCGGGTGCTATAAACTAAGAAAACATAAGGAGTGTTTTTTAAAAATGTCAAAAAATAAAGATAAGAGAAAAAAGGAACTCGAAAAAGAGATGGCGAAACTTCGCAAAAAACTTGAGTTACTTGACGACGATGATGAAGAGGTCAGATTTGATCCTTTCACTGGTGAATCACTAAAACACACAATGCCACCTTTACCTCCAAAACCCCCATTAATTGCCAAACCAGCTAAACCTGTAAAACCAGTAAGAATAATCAGACAAGACAGACATGGTAAACCCATTGTAGTCCGTCAAGCAGAACTCACCCCAGAGCAGAAGAAACGCATTGCCAAAGAAAAAGAGCTCATTAGACAAAAGAAGGAAAAACTCAACGAAGAACTTCACAAAATGAGAGATGATTTTGTTGATAAGCAAAAAGAATTTCAAGAGCAACAACGCGAATATCAACATATCCAAAGAGAGCTCCGTGAAAAAGAACGTGAAATAAGAGAGAAGGAACGATCTCTCCGCAATCAACGAAAAGATTACAGTTATACTTGGGATTTGGATATGAATGAAGATATTGAAGGAGTAACTTCAGATTTAGAAGTAAGACTTGGTGAATATACTCGATCAATTCTCGCTTCAGTTGCTGATAGTATTAAATCTTCAATGGGAATCGCAATCAAAGGTGCAGGCAATATTGGACAAGAAATGAAAGTTGTTGGTAAGGAAATGGATAAAATTGGCAAGGAAATCGGCGATAAAATCGCTAAAGAGGTTCATGCCAGTGTAGGTCCAAAAATTCCTGTTGATAAACTTGAGGAATTCTATGAAGTTGGAGCAACTATTGTCTCTGCAATTGGTGACCCAAATAGATTACGTATTCTCAAAGAACTCGAAAAGAGTCCAAAATACCAAAAGGAACTTAGCGATATTACTAATCTTCGTGGTGGAACTTTCAAACATCACATGGATCGACTTCTAGAAGATGACGTCAAGTTTGTTACTCAAGAAGTTGTTCGTGGTCGTTATTTGTTAACGACTCGTGGCCGTGAAGCTTTGAAACTTACCGAAATTCAATTCATGAGATATCTTAGTGAAAAGAATCACAAGAAGAAAGGTAAGAAATCTGAAGATTCCGACGATGAATACGATGTTAGCATAAAATAAACTGGAGAGACCTAAAAAATGAAATTAGAGCTAGTTAATGAACCATTAAAAGTTGTTCAAACAATTGCTATCGCAGATTTAGAAGATACTATTGTAACTGTTGGTAAACGATCTAGAATATTCCCTGTTGTTGAGACCAGATCGTATGAAACAATTGGATACTATATCACTGGAGATATTTACCTTGGAGCAGATACAATCGTCAATACACAGAAAGGAGCTATTGGCGAACCGATTGAAAAGCTTGCGAAAGAGGCTTTCATTAAATGTGATGACATCGATCTTTCTAATACTAAATCTGAAACCCTTTCAGATAAAGATTTTAGGAAAGTAGAATTAACAGCTTATCGTTATTTCCAGAAAATACACGACTCCCAGTTCAGTAAACATAGCAAATCTGAATGGCGTGTGAATGGTAAACGCTACTCATGGCCTCAAGATCTCAGTCGTCTTGATTTTTACATCTACTTATTTGAACCAGAAGAATTCATCTTAATAAAAGATGATCATTCAATAATTGCTGTTGGTAAAGACGAACGAGAAGTTATTGTTTGTAACAAAAAGAAGAATTCATACGTTGTAGTTTCTAAGAAAGATGGTGTGAAAGTTTCTAATGATAAAGGCGAAATTGTTAGAGCAAGTTCTGATGGAGTTATGATTGACGGTAAAAGCCTGAATGAAATACTTAAAGGTGCACTACGACCGCTATCAGATAGGTTTAATGGTCGAAGAAAATTTTAGAAAAAAGGCTTTTTACAATGCCTTTTTCCTTTTTCTGTTTTTTGAATAAATTAAAAACTATTTTGTGAAGATCACTTTGATGAAGCTTGAATCTCTTTAGTGCTTTTCTTGAGTGTTGTGATTTGTTTTTTCATGCTAGTAATGGCTTTCTTATTATTATCAATGGTTTCTTGTAATGATTTAACTTCATTAGTTAGTAAAGTTAGTTTCTCCTCTAATGCTAGATAATCATCTTTGGCACTAATTGCGGGTTTTGGATAATCACTTTCATGTTCAACAGTTGCACTTCTTTTTGGTAAAGGTTTAGGGGTTTTCAAAGACTTCCTTCCTATATCTGATGCAGTTGCATCATATTTTGGTTTTTCACTAGGAGTATATTCCATAATTGATTTCTTGCCAGCTCTATGATCTGATTTTTCAATCATATCTAAAACGCTAACAGATGTTTCAATATCAGGTTTAACAGTTGTTTCTTTTATGAAAACCTGACCATCTTTAGGAATTTGTTCTAGGAGATCATTAACAACTCGATCGACAATAACAGGTGAAATATATACTTCTTCAGAATCCATAAGAAAGCGCATGCCTTTTCCTATTTCCTCAGGCAAGTCTTTGAGTGTGGTTCCCTGTAAAATGCTTGTTTTTTTACTACTGACAGCATGTTTTCCTTGCACAAGGTAAACAGCATAATATTTACCTTCGAGACCAAATTTCAATGAAAATGTTGTTCCTGGAATTTTTACTAATGCTTCTTCGCTCACGGCAATTCTTCCTTGTGTTATTGAAATTACTTTGTTTTTACCTCTATAAATTCGTTATCTTGTAGGACAATTTGAACAAAAGAGCTTTCAGACGGAAAAATAATATGTTAAGAAGATATTTTTGTTAGTGGTGTCTATACAATGAGTAAAGATGAAATAAAAATTGAACCTGATCTCTTCAAAGTAATACATGACCGAAGATCAATAAGAAAATTCCTTGACAAAGAAGTTTCAGATGAAGTAATAGAGAAAATTCTTAGCGCAAGCATTAGGGCTCCTTTTGCGTATCAAAGTTGTAGTATAGTGTACACTCGAGATAAAGAGAAAATGAAAAAAATGAGGGTGTTCCCCTCAGCTAAACTATACATAGTGTTCTTTATTGATTTCAATAGGATGGAAAAAATAGTCAAACAAAGAAACTATACTTATGATTATGATGATAGCATGCTTTTATGGTTAGGAGTTCAAGACGTTTCACTTGTAGTAGGAAATGTGGTCTTGGCAGCTGATTCTTTGGGTTTAGGTTCTGTTTTGCTTGGTGGAGCACCATTTCAAGTTGACAAAATTGCAGAAACTTTCGGGGTTCCTAAAAAAACCTTCCCTGTGGTAAGTATGTGTTTAGGATACCCAGATCCAGAACATAAAATGCAAATTCGCCCAAGATATCCTTTGAAACTTACTGCTTATGAAGACAAATACAATGATCTCTCAGAGGATGAAATTAAAGAGTGTATGAGAGCAATGGATGAAGGGTATATTACTCAGGGGTATTATATAAAACTCGGAGCTAAAATACCTTTGAATAAAGGAAAAGACGAAATTGATATGGATAAATATTCATGGTCAGAGCATATAAGCCGGAAAATAACACAAGGATCATGGTACGATGAAACGTTATTGAGTTTACTAAGAAAACAAGGATTCAAACTCGATTAATTTTTCTTTTTCTTAGTACCATATTTACAGTCTTTAACTAGAAAACAGATAGAACAAAGTGGATTCGCTTTTTTACAGAAGCGTTTTCCGTGCTCCACAAATAAAGCATGAAATTCATTGAATAAACTCGCATCGTCATCTAATTTAGATTCATAGAAATTTTTCCAATATTTACTATTATTTGAATCACCATATCCTAACCTATTACTGATTCTCATTGTGTAAGCATCAATAACAAATTCCGCTTCATTTAAGAGATAGAGAAGAATTGAATCAGCTGTTTCCTCGCCAATTCCTTTTACAGATAACAGTGTCTCTCTACTAGGTTTCGGATTACTTATCCATAATCTACAAAGGTTTTTCAAATATTGTCCTTTCAGATTGAAAAATCCTGCTGGCGTTATTAATTCTACTAATAATTCATCGTCACATTCTAAGATACTTTTTGGAGACAATAGATTATTATTCCTTAGATTTTCAAGAGCTTTTTCCACATTCTTCCAAGAAGTATTCTGAGTCAAAATTGCTCCGATAGCGATTTCAAATCCTTCGCCTGGCCACCAGTTTTGTGAACCATAAAACGCAAGCATTTTTTCGAATAAGTCTCTTGGCTGCATTAGTATCAAGTAGTTGAATATTGTGTTATATGTTAAATATAGTTGTGTAAAAATACATCTTCAGTTGTTTTTTCTAAAAAAATTAATTAGTGTTGTTAAACAACATAATATGCAGAAAAGATATCTTGATAGGAATTAAAACTAATTATTGAATGGAGGATGAGATATTGAAACTAACTGAGATTGTACGTATTAATGAGAAAGGCGAAGTTAAAATTCCTCAAACCATTAGAGACAATATCGGAATTGTTGAAGGTATGCATGTTATGCTTAAAGTTGATATTGAGAGAAGAGAAATAAGCATAATACCTTTTATGACTTCTGAAGCGGATTTAGTAGAATTCAAAATTACTCTTGCTGATGTACCAGGAGCACTGGCAAAATGTGCAACATTTCTAAGTGAGAATAACATTAATCTTGTTGCTAGTGAATCAAGACAAATACAAAGTGGGGAAATTGCAGAATGGATTGTTGTGGCAGATATTTCTAAGTGTAAATCCAATATTAGAGATCTTTGCAAACAATTAGTGAATGAAGGTTTTGCTAGGAATTCAGTTTGTAGGAGCTTTCAATAAACGCTTTTTTCATTACTAATCGATTAAGATAGAGAACAGCTAATCATACTCAATCACTTCATCAGTAACTAATTCGAAGACATAATCCTCTTTTTTCTTCATTCTACGAGCGTTAATTAATAGAAGTGAGCCTATTGCTGCTCCAACCCCAAAAAGAACAAATCCTACTATTTGTTGTATGAGTAATAAAGTTTCATCAGGTTGACTTGAATTTACAAAAAATGATAATATTGTCAATGGTAAGATTGTAAGGCTTAATATCAAAATAACTATCCCTAATCCTCTGAAAACAGAGCTAGAAACAGCTTTTGAGCGTTCTTCCAGCTCCTCTGGTGTTGACTCGTTATCATTCATTTCATTATTTATTGTTGAATCCTCTGAATCATTAAAAGGTAATTCTTTGATTTCTACCAATATAATTCACATCTAATTAAACGCTGACAGTTGATTTTTATTGCGGTTTTTTAATTCTTGCTTTCAAACCATTATTCAAGTTTATTTGGGAAAAATTTGTATTAAATAACTTTACATTTACTATGAAGGTTAAAAAATGTTAGATAAGAATTCAGATAAGAATCAAATTTTTTCTTACCTTGTAGAATCAATTCAAAAAGTGTTTAAAGAAGACGTTATTTGTTTCCTAATTCATGGATCGATAGTGAAAGGAGGGTTAATTGAAGGGTTCTCTGATTTAGATGTACAAGTTTTTCTAAAAGAGTCTTCGTTTGATGAGTTCGATCTAAAAATCGAGAAATGTATGGAAATACAAAATCTAGTTGGAACATTAGATGTCCCTAAAATCGGTGCTCAGTATCTACAAATGTACTTCCACAACCCAAAGAATATGCCCGATTGGTACACTCCCCCTGTAAAGGGGAGTTTCAAAATTCTTTATGGGGAACTACCAAAGGAGCTCGATTTCAATGTTGAAAATTTCAAAATTCGAATGATAAGATCTCTGAAAGGTTTACATTCTGAGGTAAGAACAACGATACGAAGCTTTGCTGATTGTTCTGATAAGACAATTTATCGCAGAACAAGGTTGATTGCTACGAAAATTTTTCCAATAATGTTTTCATTACTTAGTTATGACTTGAAAGATCCAAATGGAATTTGGGCGAAAACAAAATTTGAAGCATTAGATCTTTTTTGTCAAAAATATCGAGATAAAGACATTTCAAATTATTTAACTGAATTTTTTAATTTGATTCAATTATTAGCAAAAGATCATAATAATTTGGAAATAATGAAACGAGCATTCTTTGTTGGTGTAGAATTCTTGAAAGAAGCTGCAAGGATAGGTGAAGAAATTAAGATTTAATTATTAAGTGACGTAAGAGAAAGTTTTTTCTTACAAAGATAAGCTAGTTAATTGTATAATGAGGAATTTAAATGTCCGAAAGAACTTTAGAACAACTTGAACCAAATCTTGTTTGGCAAATTTTTAAGGAAATCACAAAAGTACCCAGACCATCCAAAAAGGAAGGGAAGATTCGTAAATGGGTAAAAAATTGGGCAACAAAAAATAGCGTTAAAATAAAAGAAGACAAAACTGGCAATCTGCTTTTATCAAAAGATGCAGCACCAGGTTGTAAGAAGTTTCCCACATTAATTTTACAGGCACATTTAGATATGGTTTGTCAAAAACAACCAAATGTAGTAATAGATTTTGAAAAGGACCCAATAAATGCTTTTGTTGAAGGGGATACTGTAAGAGCAGAGGGAACATCACTTGGAGCTGACAATGGTATTGGTATGGCTATTGGATTAGCTGCCTTAATAACTCCTGATTTAAAGCATGGTCCATTAGAAGTTCTCTTAACCGTCGATGAAGAAACAGGATTAACAGGTGCCTTTGCTCTAGAAGCTGGTTTCTTTAGTGGCAAATACTTGTTAAATATTGATAGTGAAGAAGTAGGTAAAATAACTATAAGTAGCGCAGGTGGGGGCGGAACAGATTTTGTTTTCAATTCAAAATTAGAGAATAAATCAAATCATAAAAGCATCAAACTAACGATTTCCGGGCTGAAAGGTGGACACTCTGGGGTAGACATAGATTTACCAAGATTAAATGCTATAAAATTAGGAATTGATGCTTTACTTGAGCAGCAAGAGAGTATATTGTTAAGTTCTTTAAATGCCGGGACTGTACGAAATGCGATTCCTAGAGATTTTGAATGTATAATTTTAGTTCCAGAAAAAAAGCGAAAAAATGTAATGAAAAATCTGAAGCTGTGGAGAAAAAACACCCTAGATATTGCCAGAACATCTGAACCAGGGATAACAATAGATATTTCCGATGTTTCTGAAACTCATGCATTCAATTCAGAAACTACAAAAGCTGTGTTAAATCTTTTACTTGATATAAATCATGGACCACTAACGCATAGTAAGGAAATTGTTGGACTTGTTCAAACTTCCAGTAATTTAGCAGTGGTTGAAACTATTGAAAAGAAGATTAGTGTTCATGTAAGTACAAGAAGTTCTGTAAATAAAGAGCTTGAAGAAGTTCGAGCGAAGCTCAAAGAGATTGGTAAGAATCATGGAGCAAAAGTGATACAAGATGAAGCTTATCCAGGTTGGGAACCAAAGCCTGGAGCACCATTTCTAAAACTTGTAAAAAGAATTTATGAGGAAGTAATGGATAAAACAATAGAACTCGAAGCGATTCATGGTGGTTTAGAATGTGGGCTTTTTGTTTCACTTGATCCGGAATTACAAGTTACATCCATTGGTGTGAATATTCACAATGCCCATAGCCCAGATGAATATGTTGAAATTGAAAGTGTGGGAATAATCTGGGATGCGGTTATTAAAATAATTGAAAATATGAATCAACTGAAGTAAAATGTGAAAAGAATTGCTTTTTTTCTTCAATTATCCTAAAAAAATATAATACCCTTTGTTCTTATACTGATAGTTACAAAGGATTAGATGCAAAACCTTGTGAAAGGTTGAATTATTTGGTGGTGGGCATTATTAAAAAGTTTGAGGGGATTTACGTCTCCACATTGACCCCGTTTAATGAGAAACTCGAAGTTGATTATGAAACAATAAAAGCACAAATAGACTTTGTTATAGAAAAAGGTGTACATGGCTTAGTTGTTTGTGGGGTTAATGGAGAATTTTCAAGTCTCTCTCTAACTGAAAGAAAAAAAGTAATAAAAGCATCAATAAATACTGCAAAAGATCGTGTTCCTGTTATAGCTGGAGCTTATTCTAATAGCTACAAAGAAGCTCTAGAATTAGTTAGATATTCTGAGGATAATGGTGCGACAGCAGCTATTCTAACAACACCTTTCTTCTTTAGAAGACCCTCACAAGAGGGATTATACGATTATTTTGGTAAAATTTTAGATGAAGTCAAGAAGTTTCCAATATTTTTATGCAATGTCCCAATTTATTCACTTATTGAGTTAAGTTTGAATTTAGTAGAAAATTTGACAATGAAATACAAGAATATTGTTGGAATAGAAGATCTAAGTGGAGTAACGGATAGTATACTTGCCTATGCAGGAGCTTTTGAAAATCTCTCAGTATTAGTTGGCAGTGATAGAATGGTCTATAATGGACTTAATGCTGGGTGTGATGGAGCAGTAAGTGCAATTGCCAATATTCTACCTGAATATCTATTAAAAATATATGAGAAGTATAAGAAGGGCAATACAGATCAAGCTTGGATTGAACAAGAATCTGTTATTGGCATTAGATCTTTAATGAAAAGATTTCCATCACGTTCTGCACAGAAATTCATTTTTTCAAAAATTTCTGGAAGGGATTCCTTTGTTAGACCACCACTTAGAAATCTGACAGCTGAGGAAAAAGAGAATCTCACAATAATTATTGGGGAACATGGATTAAAAGTAGAATCAGAAATCCCAATTTAAAATAATTACTAAAGACAAGTATATAGTTTATAACTGATTATTTTAACAAATCTATAAAGTTTCATCATGTTGCGCTATAAACAGGAGTTTTAGTCATTGACTCGTAAGAAGCAAAAGAAAGACTATCGAACCGAATTAGAGAAAAAAGGAATGCCAAGATACTTTACAATGACAGATAGAGCACAAATTAGAGTTTTAGAATTCAATCTCGCAGAAAAATCAAATGATTATGTTATTATTCTTATTCCTGGATATCTCACGGTTTTCCAAAGCTGGCAGCGGGTAATGGAACTATTAACCTCTGAATTCAGAGTGTTATATTTGGAATCGCGAGAGAAGGCTTCTTCCATCATACCAAGAAAATTAGAGCGAAAAATCAAACTTACTATTATGGCTCATGACATTAAGGAAGTTGTCCACCAATTAGAGTTGGATGATCAGAAGTATATTACTATTACTAGTTCTACAGGTGGAAACATATTAACTGAAGCATTAAGCAAAGAATGGCTTCACCCCACTGGAGCAATAATGATCGGTCCAGCGATTGAATTTCATATATCATTATTTGTATATATTATGTCTATAATCATTCCGAATTTCATAAAACAGGGAATACTGATTCCTGCGGTTAAATGGTATATGTCGAGAAAATATGTGAACACAGAAGCTGAACCAGAACAGATGGAGAAATATATACGAGCTCTTAAGGAAGCCAATATGCGAAAAGCTATGCCTGTACTCAGAAGATTTTTCCGATATAGTATATGGGACATGCCACCTAAAGTGAAAACACCAACACTTTTGCTTGGGGCATCCACTGATGGAATGCATGCTACTCAAGAATGTCTTCGAACTCATGAATTAATGCCTAATTCAATTTTTGTTGATCTTGGTAGTAATAAAGCAACGCATTCTGAACCATTAATTGAGGAACTTGAGAAATTTATAATAAGATTAGATAATGGAGAATTTATCCAGTGAAAAAAACAGGAGACAAAAATAATGGGTAAACAAAAAGAAGATTTGAGAGCAGAGATTGAAAAGAAAGCTAAAGAAATTTATTGTGAGATGTCTGATGGAACAAAAGTAAGAATTTTAGATTTTGATTTAGCAGAAAAACCAAATAAGTATACTATTTTTCTTATTCCAGGTTTTGTCACTGTTTTTTTGAGTTGGGAGATTTTAGTTGAAATTCTTTCCAAAGATTTTCGCATACTGTATTTTGAATCCCGCGAAAAATCAAGCAGTATCGCACCTAATAGAAGGGTACAGCGTACCACTACTTTACGCAAAATGGCCCATGATATTAAAGAAGTTACTGAGCAATTAGAGCTTGATAAACAGGATTACATAATGTTATGTAGTTCCACAGGAGGAACTATTCTTGTTGAAGCTTTAAGTGAAAAGTGGCTTAATCCACAAGGTGCAGTAATGGTCGGACCTACCATAGAATACCACATCAAATTCATTTCCCCATTTTTAATTACTATTGTTCCAGATTTCATGAAAAATCTATTTATGCCACTTTTCAGATGGTTTCTAGGGAGATTTCACGTTGATAAAAAAGAGCATCCAAAACAATATGCAAAATATGCTCGTGCAGGCGAAGAAGCAATTTTGAGGAAAATAAGGAGAGTTTTACGGCAAATGTACAGATACAAATGCTGGGATATGCCCGCTAAAGTTGAGACTAAAACATTAATCGTTGGTGCGTCTACCGATAAGGTACATGCAACAGAAGAAGCTATCCGAACTCATGAATTAATGCCAAATTCATCATATTTAGATCTTGAAGACAACATAGCAGCTCATTCTCAACCTTTAGTAGACGCGATTATGGATTTCATTGGAGAAATAGAAAAATAAAATAATGTGTAAGGAAGGATAAATCGAGATGACTTATATCATAAAAGCTCCACCTGATTATTTACCTTTAACTTTATCTGAATTTGTAAAGCATTTCTCAAATCTACTCACAAATGACACTAATGATCATTGGATAAATTATAAAAATTATACAAAAATAATCGGTTATTGTTGCAGAGGGCTTTTTGAAATTTGTATGAAATATTTTAGTAATGAGGATCTAGTTATTGCTACAACACCAATTCATCATACTTCTTTTAGAGATATTATTGAGAAATATGTGAAACCCGAAAATATACACATAATAGAACTCAATAGTAATTTCAATGAGATAAAAAAAGTTCCTGAAATGAAAAAATGTGATATCGTAGTAATTACTCACTTATTTGGTCAAGACATGGATTTATCTGTTTTATCAAAATTCAAGAAGAAGCATAATTGTCTTATCCTAGAAGACAGAGTTCAAGGAGGAACACTTGACGTAAAGTTTAGTCATGAAGTGGTGGATATTGCGCTTTATTCCATGGCAATGGATAAGAGACCAATTGCTCTGGGTGGAGGATTTATGTATGTTGATAATAAACACACTAAATTAATTGCTGATTTTAAAGAGATAATTGAAAAATTACCCAGAGAAAAATCAAGTAAAAGGTTTAAAGAATTATTGAAAAAAATACCCACATTTCTAATTTACAATTATAGAGCTGTTTGTTTTACATTTGTTAGTTTACTAAAACTACTAAATTTCTTCAATAGTAAAATAAACACATTAAGTATATCAAAATCCTACAGATCCAGTAATCCTGGTTTTAGTAGAAAGGGATATATGTTGAAACCATCAAAAGGTTTGCTAAAATCAATGTATCAGAATTTTCATAGACATAAAGAAATAGAGAATTTGTATACAGAAAATTATGATTTCTTTATTAATTGTTTCTCATCTAAATTAAAATCTTATTTCTTTCCTTGGTATAATGGAAATACTTCGCTGACTCCTTATAATACAATATTAATAGAGGAGAATCTTGTGGACGAATTTTTAGAGTTTTTGAGTGACTATAGTATCTCGAGTTTGCCAAATCCTACCTATAAATTGTTCAACAAATCCTATGGCGATTACTCTGAGATTGTAAAATTTAACAATGGTATAGCTTACTTGCCATGTTTTGTTAACATGACTAAAGAAGAAATTATTTTTCTAACTAATCGGATTAAGGAATTTTACAAAATACATAATCCCTCAAAATGACATGGTTGATTTTTTTAGAAGCATATCTTCTAATTATTAGTCAATATTTATAATATCAAATGTTTGATGTTTTATTAGTTAACTTTTGGGTGTACATAATGAAAGTATGGATAGTACATGATTCTAATTTAGGAAATGGTGAAATACTCGCGAAAACATTGGGTAAAACCTTTGAAAAAGATATGGAAGTAAATATCGGCCATGTAAAGAAGATTGATCCTGCGAAGGTTGTTGCAGACTCTCCTGATATAGTTGTTGTTGGTGCAGCAGTTAGAGCATTCATGACTAGCTTTACTTCAAAGAAATGGATTAGACGATTACATAAGGAACTTAAGAAAGCTAATAAAACTGTAAAAATTGGTGCAACTTTTCTAACTCATATAATGCCGGAAAAAATGGTTGCTGGTAGAGGTAATAGACTAAACAATCTCTTAGCTAAGAGTCCAAATGTAACATCTGTTTATTCTGAATATTTAGATGGAAGAGTCGTTGCTGCAGAAGGACCTTTTGAAGATTATGTTCTCGGTGAAGTTGAAAAACACGCCGTTGAAATACTCAAATTATTGAAGAAAAAATAGAGTATTTGGAATTATATTTAGGTAGGGGTTCTTTCTACCTTTTTTTCTTTTATAATCCCAAATTAAATGATATTTACCTTTAAACTAGAAATCATCTTCTTCTGAAGCTGGTTTTTTACATCCAGTTGCTATTGAAGAGAATTCAGTTATCTTCCACTGACCATGTTTATTTTTAGCTAAACCTACTGGTGTTGGGAAGTCTTTACCTGTACTTTGAATAATTGCTTTAAGTCGTTTTTCTCCTTCAGGAACGAAACCTAAGAAAGCCATCTTTGGTTTGCTTTCATTGAATTTGTAGTCTTCTTTGTATTCTGCACCCAAATAGCTCTTTACTATATTTGGGTCATTGCGCATGTACTTTAGTAGTGTTTTATTTGTTGGCCCTAGTTTTAATCCAGATGGAGAACTTGGATCATCGAGATTGTGCTTCTTCGATAAAATTACGGTGGCCATTGCATCACCAATAGCTTTGTCCTTAACACTATAATTGTAGGCAGCAACTAAGAAATGAAATATTGATTGTGCAGGATCAGAGGCATTCTTTTCCCAGCTCGCTTTAAATTTCTTGAAATCTGTAATCATTTCACCAGTGATTTTTTTCTTTTGCTCTTTCATTCCACGAAATGAATGTTCAACAGATTTATCGTATTCACCTTGAACAGCACTACGATGCTTGTCTATTTGTTTTTTAGTCTGCTTTTCAGCTTCATCTTCGACAGCATCACCGGTAGCTCGTTTTACAGCTCTAGTGGCTTTTTTTCTAAGTCGATCAAACATATAATCACATCATATTAGTTTGCTTTTGGAAACTTTGATTTCTTCCAAAAACAATTTCTATAACGCTATTTTCTAACTATTAAAATAATACTTTTTCGCTTGTAAGATAGTAGTTTTGTATAATTAGAAAGTAAAAATTTGGGATTTATAATATTCTTGACAATTTATCATAGAGATTTTGACTCTTGATTGTGGGATACAATTTATTATAGATTTCGTAGAATTTGCTGTACAATTTTACATTTTCAGTATTCGGTGTTTTCTTTTCATCGATTTTAACCATTTCTTCAGCTGCACTATCAATGTTCTTGTAAATGCCAGCTCCTACTCCCGCAAGGATAGCAGCACCTAAAGCAGTAGCTTCTTCAACTCGACCTTTAATAACAGGTAAGCCACAGATATCAGCTTCTATTTGATTCCAAGTAGAGTTTCTTGATGCTCCTCCTGTTATCCTCAGCTCTTCGAGATTTACATCTAATTCCTTAAAAACATTAAGATTCGTTCTTATCTCATAGCAAGTAGCTTCCATAATGGCTCTTATGAGATGCTTACGAGTATGACCAAGACCTAATCCAAAAATTAATCCTCTTGCATTTGGATCCCAATGTGGAGCTCCTGCACCCACGAAGTGGGGCAATATCATTAAACCTTCTGAACCAGGTTTAACAGATTTCGCTTGCATTCCTAATAATTCATAAGAATCAAGATTTAAGCTTGGAGCGAGACTTTTTTCTGCTGAGGAGAAATTATCCCTAAACCAACGAAGAATAGAACCAGTTGTGAAAATACTTGCTTCATAAACATATTTTCCAGGCATAGCATGACAACTGCAAAGAACTCTTCTTTTCTTATCTCTCTGACTTTTATCTAAATATGCTAAAAGAAAAGTTCCAGTTCCTGTTGTTGCTTTTATTCTACCTTTTCTTGTAACTCCAACTCCAATCGCTGCGCATTGTTGATCCCCTCCACCTGCAATTACTGGTAATCCTTCTGGCAATCCAGTTTCTTTTGCAGCTTTCTTCGATAATCCATCTACTCTCTTACCCGAAGGAAGTGGTTTAGGGAGTTTTTCCTTAGGCAAATTCAAGGCATTGAGAATCTTATCTGACCATGTCAAGGAGTTTATATCAAATAACATAGTTCTCGAAGCATTACTGTAATCTGTTATGAATTCCTCAGTAAGCTTCATTTGTATAAAATCATGAACTAACAAAAATTTATGAGCATCACTAAATGCTTTAGACCGATTCTTTTTCATCCATAAAATTTTAGGACTGGAAAAGTAAGGATCTACAGTTAGGCCTGTAAGATCATATATCTTATCGCTTCCTACAGATTCCTTGATTTCTTCACACTCTTTTATTGTTCTTCTATCTTGCCAAACAATTGCTCGAGAGAGGGGAACGCCCGTCTCATTAACTGGAACGATCGTTTCACGTTGATTTGTTACACTTGTGCTAACTATTTTCGATGGATTAATTTTTGATTTCTTTAAAACTTCTTTAATCGTGTTTACTGTAACAATCCACCAATCATTCGCATCTTGTTCAACATCTGTTGGTGTTGGAAAAAAGCTTTCATATTCTTGATATGCAGATTCAATTATTTCACCTTTCAAACTGAAAATAATTGTTCTTCCACCGGTTGTCCCAACATCAATGCTTAGAATGTATTGCTCGTTTTTTGTTGCCAATGTTAGTTCTCCTTCATTTCAGAAATCAAAAATCCTCGGAATTTATAGTAAACAATTACCAATCAAATTTAACATATTAAATATTTTTCACTTTTTTTCAGACACTATTAGCATTCTATGACTTGTGAGGTCAATATAACCTTCTTTTAGAATTTCTTCATGCATCTCCCACAAATTATTTTCATATTTTTCAATGGAGAATTCCGGGATTTGCCAAGGTATTGCTTTAAGATAGTAGACAATTGCTCCAATGTCAAAGCATCTTGTAATAGGAAATGCTTCTAATTTTGTTTTGATTGTAAAACCAACATCTTCAAGTTCTTGTGCAATTTTCTTTAGATTCCAATCAAGATATTCTAATTCCTCGATAGGATATCCTAATCTATTATTTAATTCTAAATTATCCTTCCAACCAACTTGTTGTGTGATAAACAAACCATTTTGTTTCAATATCCTTTGTATTTCTATTGGAGAGTAATATTCATGTCTATTGATTATTAATTCAAATTGTTCGTTTTCAAATGGTAAGGGGTCTTTTTCTTTTATTTGAACTACTTCAACACCAATAGGTTCTAAGGTTTGTTTAGCAATTGGAACATTTGGCTCATATGCTTCTGTAGCATACGTCTTCTTTGGCAATGGTTGTAGGGAAGATAGAAATTCTCCTCCACCTGTTCCCATATCTAACATGGATTCAACAGTTCTTACGAAAGGTAGGATTTCACTGTGATAACTCCAAGTAAGTGGTTCCATAACAATTCGGCTTCTTATATGAGAAAAATCCCAGCCAGAAAATGGGTGTAATGCATCCTTCAGTAATAAATTGAAAATTTCCTTAGAAGTTAATGTATTCATTTTTTTGGTGACCTCATGTATTTATTCTTGTTATTAAATTTCAACAAAGTATATTTACTCTGTTATTAAATAGATTATAGGATTATAAGCTGACTGATTATATTTCAGAATTTTAAATGTGCTCTATCCGTAATGTTCAAAAAACGATTGACTTTAAGTTATTGAGAAGTACATATTATTAATTTAAACTGGTTGAGATAAAAGATGAAGATATTTTTTGATGAAACCCAAAAAGAACGTGGCAAAATTAATACTAATTATTCCATTCTTCGTGATTCTTTAAGAAGCGAAGGTCTAGAGGTTGAGGTATATAATGATTTTCCTATTTCAGAAAAATCATTAAAATGTGATGTTTTTGTTTTCGCTTGTCCTGATGGTTCCAAGCTAGGAAAGAATGAGATTGATGCTCTCTCTGATTTTGTAGAAAAAGGTGGAGGGTTATTAATAATTGGAAACGCAGGTGGAGATAGAGGTTTACGTACTAATATGAATGAAATTTTAAATAAATTCGGTATTGAGATGCTTTCTGATCAAGTAAAGGATGAAGCTAGTAATGAATTTAATATGCCCACTCATCCAGTGATTAATGATGTAAAGGATCATCCAATAGGCAATGGTGTTGCTGAGATAGTAATAGTGGCAGGATGTTCTGTTAGAGGTTCTACTAATATGAAGGGTATTGCCTACACTTCACCATCTGCTGAACCTCCAAATGCCCCTGTTTTAGTAGCGGGAGATTTCAAACAAGGGAGAGTAGTAGCAATAGGATCATATCGTTTATTCTCTAATTATGGTGCCGGACTTTCTCTAAGAAATAATCGCACATTTGCAATGAATATTTTCAGATGGCTTGGACGTCTTGATACAGGGAAAGCCCCTTCAGTTGCAGTTAAAAAGGAAGCCAAAATTGGTGCAATAGTTCTTCCAAAGACAGAACCAGTTGCTACAGATATGAAACCATCATCAATTCCACCACCACCACCTCCAACAACAACAGCAGCTCCGAGTTCAACAACACAAAGTCAGCCAATTGCCGCTGGTGATCAAAACGTTTTACAAGAGATTGAGCGTTTGCGATCTGAAATTTCTGAAATGAGAGAAATCATTGCACGTCTTTATTCCGATTCTTTAGGTTATTTACAAGAAATGAAAGAAGAAGTTCGTTCAATGCTTGATTATATTAGAACAAAAGAAGGATAATTTTTCCTTTCTTTTTCTTATTTTTCAATAACAATTTTTTATAACTTAATATAATAATTTAATGATACTAAGAATAGTTACCTTTAATTATTCAATAAATAATAGCTTTTTCAAATGCTGAGGTTGAAAAATGAAATTAACGACATTGACAGACTTTTACCAAAAATTGGATGCAACTACAAAAAGATTAGAAATGATTGATATTTTGATGGATCTTTTTGAAATCACTCCTCACAATGAAATGCTTGCAGTTGTTTATTTAACCTCAGGGAAAATATGTGCTGACTATGTTGGACTTGAACTTGGTTTTGCTGATAAAATGGTGATAAAAGCCATAGCAAAATCAATAGGAAAAGCAGAGAATGAAGTAAATAATCTGTTCAAGAAAAAAGGGGATTTAGGTGAAGTAGCAGAACAATTGATAGGCCAAACAGGACAACAACAATTGGAAGCTTTCTTTACACCTAGTGAGAAAAGTGAAGAGGGAGATCTAACAGTCGGGGATGTATGGGATATCCTTAACAAAATTGCTCTCATTGAGGGGAAAGGAGCTAACCAAAAGAAAACTAAGCTGCTTCTGGGACTATATTCGAAAGCGACCCCAATAGAAGCGAAATATATCACTCGTATTGTTTTATCTCAGCTACGGTTAGGAATCAAAGATTTAACGATTATTGAAGCATTATCTAGAAAATATGGAGACGGAGATGATTCCCGACAGATAATTGAGCATGCATATAATGTAACCAGTGATATTGGAGCAATTGGCAATGTGTTAGCAAAAGATGGAATGGATGCAATAAAGAAAATAAAAATCAGTGTTGGAAGACCTATTAGAATGATGGCAGCACAAAGAATGCCAACTGCAGAAGAAATCTTAGAGAAGCTTGGTGGAACATGTGCTCTTGAATTCAAGTATGATGGGGAAAGGGTACAAGCACACATTGATGGAAACAATATCAAGCTTTACTCGAGAAATCTAAATGAAATCTCAAACATGTACCCGGATGTGACAGCTGCTCTGAAACGCAGTTTAAAATCCTCACAAGTTATTGTTGAAGGTGAGATAACAGCCTGGGATCCAGACAATGAACGTTTGAAATCATTCCAGATTTTAATGTCTAGAAAGAGGAAATACGGCATAGAAGATGCTATGGAAAAGATCCCTGTTAGGGTATTCCTTTTCGATATTCTCTTTAAAGATGGAGAAAGTTTCTTGAAAAAATCTTACCCTGAACGTCGTGCGGTTTTGGAGTCTTTAGTTAAAGAGGATCCGGTAATTGTACTTGCTTCTCGTGAGAATGTATCTACACCTGATGAATTTGTGGAGTATTTTGAAAAAGCCATAGAAAGTGGTTGTGAAGGGATAATGGCTAAGGATATTAGAAAAGAGACACAATATCGAGCAGGTAGTCGAGGTTTTCTTTGGATTAAACATAAATTTGATTATTCATCAGCTTTCAATGATAGTTACGATTTTGTTGTTGTTGGGGGATTTTATGGAAAAGGAAGAAGAAAAGGTACTCTTGGCACCTTATTGATGGCTGCATATAATTCAGAGGAAGAGAGATTTGAAACAGTATGCAAACTCGGTACTGGATTCTCTGATGAAGATTTGATTAAAATAACCAATGATTTGATGAGTATTACTGTAGAGAAGAAACCAAAAGATGTTATCTCGAAACTTGAAGCTGATGTTTGGGTGTATCCAGAAAAGGTCTATGAAATTCAGGGTGCTGATTTATCTACTAGTCCCGTTCATACCTGTGCTTTGGATGAAATAAAAAAGGATACAGGGATAGCAATTCGATTTCCAAGATTTATTAGGTATAGAGATGATAAAAAACCCGAACTCGCTACTACTACAAGTGAAGTTATTGATGCTTACAAGAAACAAAGGTTGAAAAGCACTTAATTATCCAAGAGCGAAAACAATAATAACAAGATTTGAGTAACTATAACAGTTAATTTCATTGTATTAACGGAGGATCATTAATGGCAGAACTTAGGAATGATGAATCGACTGAAGGAGAAGAACTAGAAGCTAGACCCAAACGAGTCGAAGTTGGTGGGAAAATAGAAACTATAGAAGAAATAAATCCCAAAAAAGCTTTGAAGTTACTCCGGGGTTTAATAAAAGACTATGAAGACTATCTCACTGTACCGAATAGACGAAAAGCTGATTTTCATTTCCGTGAGTATGTAAGAAATTACATAAATCAAATCAATGATCAAATAAAAGAAATTCATGCCATGTTAATAGAAAAGCAACAAATGTCTACTTGGGCTGTTGCTGAACGCTTAATTAATGAAATTGCTTCATTTTCTAAAGATGTGGAAAAAGCAGATTATGGTTTTACTACCTTCTTTGAGAATCCAAAATTATTAGAAATTGATATTTCTCAACTCTACTTAATAGATAATGAATTTATTGTTGCATTAGTAAGAATGCGAGAAAGAACTGAAGCTTTCATGGATATGACTGAGAGAAATTATCTTGAAGATGTGGATTTGTGGTTTGAAACTCTTGATCGACTTATTGGTAGATTAATCAGATTAAACGATGATAGAGCCAAGTTGATAGGATCATACGAAAGAATATCTTACTAAAATTCAAACAGAATCTAATGTCTCTCAAATTCAAGGATTTTTCTTTCCACATTTTGTTTTGAATCATTTTTAACTATAATAGTTTTATCTCGAGAAGTTTGTCCTGCTATAATTGAAATATCAGAAGTAGTTTTTTCCAGGATTTTTGCCATGAATTTAAGAAGTTCTTTGTTAGCTTTTCCTCTGTCTGGTTGTGCTTTAACAAATATAGTTATTTTTTTATCAAGCGAATCCACAACAATTTCTTGTTTTTTACTATTTGGCTTTACATGCAATTGTAAAACCACATTGTTTTCAGATTCGGAAATTGTATCCCTTGATACCATCTAACATTATCTCCTGCAATGAACTAGAGATAATCGCTTAATAAATTATTAAGCAAAATCTTTCATCATTTTATAAGCTCTTTTGAATATCTTTGTTGCTTCCTTAGGGGAGGTGTGATTTGGATTTTCAACCTTGGGGGATTTAGAGAGAACAAATAAATGAAGATCATCCTCTTCAACTATATGTTGTATTTTTATTATCCTATCTGCATAAGCTATCTCTTTTTTTAGTGGTGACCAATCGCTTGGTTTCTTCAAACGAAGGAAACAAACAAATGCTGGAAATTTATTCCCCATACTTTCATTTATTAAAATTTGAATTGAAAATGATTCAAATGATTCTACTGGATCATCAAAATCAATCATAAATCTTACATTAATTGGTAACATAATTTCTTCGTTGGAATCAAAATCTTCTATCTGTTGCAACTGTAATGCTGGTGTGGTTAAAAATTCCATGTCATCTAATTCTTCATGTTTTGTAAACTGATAATAGAAGAGTACCTTTCTCATAATTTCTGGTTCCCAGGGATCTATTCGAATTACAAACCACAACGGAATTAAGAGGGCATAAATGTCAAGTAAGAATATATATGTTGATGGAAAATCGCGATTTCCAAATACGAGAACTAAGACATAAATGATAGTTACTCCCAAGATGGTAGATATAAAAATCAATTTTCCTTTTGCTTTTGTTAGATCAAAGAAAGCTGAATTTGATTTCACTTTCTTTTCTCGAGTGTTTATTAAATTGAAATAATCTGAAAGAAGCTTCATATTGGAATCAACCCAAATTGCTTTTGATTCCACAAGTTTTGGTTCTTCAGAAATAACTAATCTTTCCGGGAAAAGAAGGATAATTGCAATCACTAAGAAAACAAAACCCACTCCAAAAGCAAGATAAGAAACTTTTAGAGATTCGAAAGGAAAAATACCTTTTAGTGGTAAAACAATTTGAATCACTAAGCCACCCACAGCAAATAGAATTGCTATAATTATTCGTGGGACTACTGGAAATTTCTTAAATAATTTGAAGCTTTCATCTGAAATTTCTAGGTTAACCAAAACCATCACCAACTAATATCTAAAAGTTAGTATTGAATGTGTTTTAATATTTGTTCGGTTAGTTTCTATTAATCTATGAAGTTTGATTTTCCTCTTGTAGTTTTTTTGATGGAAAAAGAAGAATTTTTGTTGTGAAACTTATCATCCAAAAGAGAATAGATAGACCAATAAGGATCGAGAGAAGCCATATTGAAATCCCTACAAAATAGTAGATTACTCCAGCAACTACATTTCCTGAAATCATTGTTGTTATAATTTCCATAGCATTATTGCTTATAAGATAAGTCGAAAACCACCCGAAAATTAACCATAATAATAAAATGCCAAACATGGCATAAACGTTTAACCTTAGAAGCGCATAACCAAGACCCGCTGTTATTCCACCTTCAATAATCCCAAGACCCAGGGATTTAGCAAATAGCTTGAGTTTGGCTTTTGCTTTTGAACTTTCTTCAGGAGTGTTTTCGACGGTCATTGAGGGATATAATTCTCTTAGCTATAAAAAAACGTTGGGGAGCTTTCATTTGAATGAAATTATCTGATTCGTAAATTATTAGAATTCTATTTAAAATAATCAGCAAAAAAACTAAAAGGAATATAATAAAAATTATAGAAGTGACATTAATACAATGTCCTTAAAACATAATTTAGCTTATATAACATGGTGGGGTTAATGCTACCTATTTTGAAACAACTAGAATTTTCTAAGATTCTTCCATTAAGCGAAAAATCTGTTGAAACAATAAGCTTTCGTGCGGGTATCAATAAATTCCTTGCAGAGAATGGAGCAGGGAAGACAACGTTAACAGATTTAATTGAACATTCACTAGTAAGAGATGCTCATGCATTCGCTTGGAATGTCTTTTCGAAAAAGAGAGTAGATAGGACAGCTTATGTGAAAGCTGAATGGACGTTTGGTGAGGAAGGAAATTCCATTATTCACGAATTAACTGATTCGGGTGCCAGAACGAGAGTAACATCAGCAAAATTTTCAAACAAGGCTCATACTCGAGATATGTATTCTGATTTCTTATATTCACGCACTAATTTAGCATTAGAACAAATACAAAAATTGTTTGAAGGTGTTTATTATAAAAGAGAAAATGATTTGAATTTACTTGGTACTCCAGGTGAAGAATCTTTAATGGATTTCTTTGAGCTCTTGAACAAAGCTATTCGTATGGAGACTCCTACTACTATTAAACTTCGAAACCAAATTGGAGAAGTAAAAAGGCAAATTGAAATAAGAAAAAATAGTAAACGTAGATTTGAGACTCAACTTGAAAAAATGGAAATTATTTTCACTAGTGCAGACACTTCTGCAGATGCTTTAGACACCATAGGCGCGAGAAAAGGAGAATTAGAAAGGAGTAACACAAAGCTACAAGATGACGTGGAAAAACAGAGAAAGGCTTTGCAAAAATTAGAAGATGATGATCAAAAGATCCTTGATGGGCTTGATAAAGATCAGGAAACACTTGTTGAGATTCGAATTAAACATGATGAATTGAAAGCAAAACGTTATTCTATGGAAAATCAACTTGACAAATTAAAAAGAGAGCTTGAAGGATTTAAGAAATTAGGAAAAGTGGATTATGGTAGCATTAAAGGAAATTGGGAGAAAAAAGAAAATTGTGAATTATGTGGAAGCACTGTTTTTGATCATTGGGAAGAAAGAATTGTAGAAGGCTGCCCAGTTTGTGGTACCGGTTGGAAAAACATCCCTAAGAATGTTAAGGAAACTGTTACGAAAGACCAATCTAAAGTTGAGAATAATACTCGTGATATACAAAAAGAAATTGATACTTTTACACACGAATTACGAGTTATTGAAGAAGACATTAACAAGTATGCAAAACAAGAAGGTAAAATAACTTCAGCTTTGAAAACTCTTAGAGAAAAACTGGCAAGTAATAATACACGAAGAAGAGAGATTCAGAAGAAAAATGAAGACATAAATCAGCAAATTCAACGGATTGGTGTTGAATTAGGTGGTTTATCAGCACAAGAGAAAATGGTAAATCAAGATGAAAGTATTGGCTTGATTAAAGTTAATCTGGAAAAAATAAATTCTGAGTTAGAAAATTACTCGGGGCAATTAGAAAGATTGGAAAGAGATTTACCTGAACAAAAAGAATTACAGAAGATCCTAAATAATTTCACTCGTTCCACAAAGGATATCTTTGGTTACAGTATGTTGGCGGATACTGATACTCGTGTAATAACTATCACTAAAGATGATTCTGATAGAGATTTCGCTGCTATGTCATGGTCAGAAAGGTATTTCATTGATGTGGTTTTCAGAATTGCTATTTTCCATTTCCTAATTGAAAATGGAATTATGAAAAAGGGATTATTAATACTGGATTCACCGGAAGCTGCTTTAGATCCTTTCAGACTTGAGTTACTTGCTAATATGATTAATAAACAGAAGAATAAAATAAATTTCATAATAGCAACTCGAGTAAAACAATTCTATGATTTACTTGATGGTAATCCTTTAGATATAAAGAAACAAACACAAACAAGTTTATTCGACTTTATTGATTCAAGCTAATAATTCTTGTAAAGTGTAAATTAGTGGATGTAGTATATATGTCAAAATGGTTAGAACAAGAGAAAAGCAATTTCAAGAAAAATCATCAAAAATCTTTGGCTGCTTGGAAAAAAGCTAATGATTTATTCCCAGCAGGAGTTTCTCATAATATTAGGGATTTTCATATGACTCCATTGGGACTCGGACCGCCTTTCATTAGTAAAGCAGAAGATGCAAGAGTAATTGACATTGATGGTAACAGCTATATTGATTATTGGTTAACACATGGCGCAGCTATATTAGGGCATGCCCATGAAACAATCATGAAAGCAATTGCCAAGCAACTACCTTTTGGCAATCATTTTGGAATGGTGAATGAACAAGCATTAACTTTAGCAAGTAAAATTCGTGATGCCACACCCAGTATTGAAAAATTAAGATTTTGCACCACAGGAACAGAAGCAACTATGTATGCTTCCAGATTAGCAAGAGCATTTACAAAGAAAAAGAAGATTGCTAAAATTAGAGCTGGTTGGCATGGAGGAAATGATACTCTCTTCTACTATGTGAAGCATGTCGAAAAGGGAATGGAATCAAATGGATTAAAGACCCAAGTTGAAGCTGATATTGTAAGTTTTGATTATAATGATATTGAAGGTTTTAGGAATATCTTAAAGGAAAACAAAAACGAGATAGCAGCTGTCGTCATGGAACCAGTATTGGGTGCCGGTGGAGCTATCCCTCCCAGAGATGGCTTTTTAGAAATAGTTAGAGAGGAAACAGAACGTAATGATATTATTCTAATTTATGATGAAATTATCACTGGATTCCGACTTAGCTTTAATTCCGGACAAGGGTACTTTGGTATAACGCCAGATATGACAACAATGGGCAAGATTGTAGGAGGAGGAACACCAATTGGTGTTATTGGTGGTCGAGATGATATTTTGGAACAAGCCAATTTACAAAAAGATGGAAAAGTCTGGATTGGTGGTGGAACGTTTTCAGGAAATCCTGTGAGTATGGTAGCGGGAATTGCTACCATTGATGTGTTGAAAAAGAATAAGACTGAATTTTATGAAAAATTGAATAACAATGGAGAAAAAATCACAAAAGTATTACTAGAGCTCCTTGAGAAATATGAAGCACCGGCAATTGCAACAAGCGTAGGATCAATGATATGCATTCATTGGTTCAGAGAAAAAATTTCGGATATTAGAACTGGAACAGAAGTGAAACTTAATCTAGATAATGATAAGGTCAACAAATTCCAATTATTAATGTTCAATAGGAATGTTCTTATTAGGAGCGGTTTTGGTTACCTCTCGGTTAAACATACTAAGGATGATTTTGAAGAAACCATAAATGCCTTAGAAGACTCTATAAAAATCATAACGCAAAACAGTTAAAAGTCGTTATGATGCCAATACTTTAAAAACGATAGCTTAGTGAAGAATTAATAGAATCGTAAGATAAACTCTAATAAAAGAAGTGTGGGAACATGAGTACTGAAGTTGAAATTTTAATCAAGAATTTATTGAGGGGAATAAAGTCCATACTTAAGCGACGAGGATATAAAGTAATTACCGAAGAACGATTCGAACATTATATTGATTTAATCTGTGAATTGGAAAAAGATACCTCGCAAGAAATGTTTGCTACCATTTCTTTAGAGGAAAAAGTAGGAGTATCAGTTCTACGAGATTATGTTAAGAGATTCGAACAAAGGAAAGAAGAAAAAGGAGAAGAAAATGTTAAAGGATTACTTGTTGCTTCAAATCGTTTTACTCACTATGCAAGAAGAGAAGCAAAAGAAAAGGGTATCTGGATTATTACAAGTAAGGATCCCCGGTTTGATATTTTTACCCATAATCTAGTTCCAGAACACGTTATTTGTCCTGAAGAGGAATTAAAGGGATTATTAGAGAAATACAATATTAAGAGAAGACATTTACCAAAAATCTTTGCAAGTGATCCAGCTGTTAAAGCTGTAGGAGCTAAACCTGGGCAAGTAGTAAAGATATTCAGACATAGTGAAGTTGCGGGAGAATCCATAGCTTATCGTTTGGTGGTAAGAAGAGAAAGTTAGGTTTATTAACCTAATTTTTCATGTTTTTTTGTAATTCATCAAATGATAAAAAACATTTAAAAGAGTGTTTTTTCGAGTTAATTCTTGATAGTGCAGCGATAATCTAATATTGTGGTTTACTATTAATCTACATAAATAATTAAAGAGGATATAAAATGCCAACAAAAATCGATCTTTCAAAATGCTCAAAATGCGGAACTTGTATTGAAGTTTGTCCTGAAGAAGTATACGATGAAGCTGATGATGGATCCCCTATAAATGCTCGACTTGAAAACTGCACTGACTGTGGAATTTGTGTTGAGGAATGTCCAGAGGAATGCATCGAATTAGTGTAATTACTTCCTCTTAATTCTTAGTTTTTCTATTTCTTTCTGTTTTTTTGTTTCAATTTCCCCATGATTTTGTTAATTAATTACGATAGGAAAAAACAAGGATCTTAAATTATGGATAGTTATTTGAGACAACTTTTTTTATTTACGTATATGAAAGAATTGCTGTTGAGTATAAATTATAACCTCAGGATTCTCTCCTTTGTGTTGGTAATAGAAAAATCTAATCATCTGCCCAAACCAAAAGCTTTTGATATTATCATAAGGATATGTTTTCGTTAGTTACTTGCATTGAGGTATTGATTCATGGATAGTCCGCTAGCTTCTGATAAGGAAAGTAGTATTAAATTATCAGATGAAGCAATTGATGATCTTCTTGATCCAATACCAAATGAACAATTAATTGAAAGAATTGCATTAATTAAGGATTGGAAAAAGAAGCGACCACCGATAGGTGAGAAACAATCAAAGAGGGAGTACTTCAACGAACATCTTGGTAAAAATGTCACACTTGAAATCATTCGTGATCTTCAAACAGTAAGTGAACATTTCTCTATAGGGGATTTTGAATGGAGTATATTTACTTGGGATAAGAGTATTACTCGGTATTATCCAGATAAAATTAAGAAGAAGTTTGAAGATGTTATCCTAAAAATTGATTCTTTAGTGAATATTGATTTATTAACAGTAGATGAAGAATCTCAAACAATCTTCTTGTTATTAGAACAATGGCAAAAAGAAATTGTTGCAAATACCTTTCTTTCAAAAATCGAAGCAAAAATTCCAAAATATTTTAGGGTTTATATCTCAGTTTCTAAAAAGATGCTCTTTGTACAAAGTAGAACTGAATTAGCTACAAAGGAATTCATTCATCTCTTTGAAGAAGCGTTTAATGTAGAAACTAGTGGGATGAAAATTAATGCAATGGTTATTAGAGAATTTGTAAAAAATAATCCTCTTGAACTAACAAGACTTGTTATCAAAGTTCCTCAAGAAGTAGCAGGATTTGGAGGGCTAACCGAATTAACCCTTGTTGGGAGTGATGTAATAAAAGGAGCAAAAGGTCTAATGGATAGACATGAGACATCAACAATAAATGTTGGACCTTGGGTAGGAGCTTCAAATTTTGAAATTGATTTAACAGTTGGGAAAGCAATAAAGACTAAATCAATTAAGAAAGTTCTTGAGCTTTTTGAACTCATGAAAAACCTTTGATTTTTTTGCTAAAATAGAAATGTTTTTTATCGGAATCTGGTAGAATATGCCATAAGAGTAGCATTATTATTTAGTAAATTCCAAGTAATTATATAGTAGATAACGATTATTTGTAATACTAAAATATACTTATAAAGAATTAGGAGAAAAAATCCGTAATTTAAGGTGGCGAAAAAATTTGAGCGATAACTTAGATAATCTTTTGGGCGACATTTATTCTTCAAGCAGTCAAAGTCAGGGTGTTAAAGAATTAGCGAATTTAATTAATAATCTTTCATCACTCCTTCTAAAAGCAATCAGTCAATTAGAAACCCGAGTTTCGAAATTAGAACAACAAGTAGGTCGTGGTAGCACACCTAGACCACCTCAACCAAGCAGTCCAGTACCTCCTCCAACTACTAGAGCACCAATGCCAAAAACGGCATCTCCGTTTAGTACTCCTTCTACTCCACCTCCCCCACCTCCAAAACCTGCTCCAGTAGCAGCAGCAACTGCAGGTGGTGGTCCAGCTAGTGCAGCTGAAGCGGCCTCAATGTTAGGTGTAACTTTGAAGAAAGCACCAACAAAAACAACTCCAGCAGCTGCTACAGATTCAGGACCTTCATTCCTTACAGGTGTCGTTAATCCTGATGCTCCAGCCGCAACAAGTCCCAGTGGTGCTACTCAGCCAGATGCTGTAGCGCCTACAAGTATGGGAGCTAGTGGTGGTGTAGCCGGTCCTGGTGGCGGATTTAGAGGAGAATTAGCTGAAAAATTGGCAAATAGACGTCAAAAAGTAGCACAACAAATAGAAGATGATTTTGATGCTCCTGATCTTGCGACTGAACCTGGTGAAGAAGAAGAGGAAGTTGTAGAGGAATCTACAAGTAGTGAATTAAAATTGGATCTTGAAGATGAACTCCGTAGTGCATTTTCAAAACTAAAAGGTTAATATACTTATGAAAAGGAAAGCAGTTTGTTTGATTAGCGATGGGTTAGATTCACCTATCGCCACTTTTCTCATTGAGCGTTCTGGGGTAGAGGTTGTTGGTTTGAATTTTGACAATAAGCCAATGGTGAAGCCTTCCAAAATGAAGAAACAACAAAAAGAAGGTACAGTAACAGCTATAAAAGAAGAAAAGAGTATTATTTCTATTAGCCAAATTCGAAACATAGCACAAGCACTTGTGAATGCCTTTCAGACCCAAACTTCCTTTGAGTTATTCGTTGTTCCAAATGGTAAAGACTTGGAAAAAATAGTTCTTGAATCTAATGATCCAAAAATTAATTGTATTCTTTGTAAAAGATTAATGCTTAAGAAAGCAGAGGAATTGGCGAAAAACATTAATGCTGATTATATTGTTACAGGGGAGATTTTAGGGGAACAAGCAAGTCAAACTATAGAAAATCTAAGGACAATTGAAAGTGTATTGTCGGAAAAGAAATTAATAAGACCTAATATTGGATTAAACAAAGAAGAAATCATTAAATTATCAAGAGAAATCGGCGCGTACAAATTTTCTGAAATTGCTGCAAAATACACATGTGCAGCAGTTCCAAACAAACCCGCAACACAAGCACATCTTGATAGAATTGTTACTGCTGAAAAATATCTGATTTCAGATAAAATGATTGAAACAAGCCTTCAGAATGCAAATAAATATGTTTTAAAGAAAAAATAAATGAATTTGCTAACTTGGAATTCTGAATGTATTGTTTTTTTATATTTTTACAAAAATTATGATAATGAACTCATAATCTTTTACTAAAATTATTTTCCAAATCGATCTCAGTTTGTGGTTGTTTTGGGGAATCAAAAAAAAATTCGTCTATCTCAAAAATTGTATATAGAGAAATCTTTTTGAATAAGTATAAGAATGAGTGGTTCATCAAAAAGAGGATGATGATTATTGAAGGGCATAATAACAGCTTCAAAACTGGTTTCATCTCCAAAAGAGATAGCTTTTCCTGATTCTGTAATTTCTGATCTAGCGGAAATGAGTGGTGACAGTGGCAAAATTTTGATAGTGTATGCTTCTAACGTTAAAGCAATTTACTTCTTTACTGTGGAATCTGAAGTTATCAAAATCGGTATTAAGATTTATCCATTAACATCCCGAATTGTCGCAAAGATTATGGCAAAAATAAATGAATTTGCTAACAAAATTACCTATTCAACAGGTCTATGTTTGGTCGATGATGTTTGTGTATGGGAAGGTTTCTTGGAGACACGCCATCTTACTCGTTCAATGGAAGAAGTAAAGAGTTTACTTAAGGAAATTGAAGAAGTTCAAGATGTTTCTATAGCAGAAGTTCCTCACTAATCCTTATTTTTTATCCCAACTTCTTTTATTTTATTAATATAACAGTACTTTGAATTAGGTCTATTAATATTTGAGTTAATTGGAAGACTTATTTATGAATTAATTTGTGTTAAATTAGAGTAAATAGATGTGGAATCAATAATGAAAGAATCTCTAGGAGATATAGGAGAACGAGCACTACTTAAGATGTTTGAAAAACTCGTCGATTCCGGTGACTTACCTTTTAATGATGATGCCGTTGCATTTTCAATTTCTGAGAGCCAATCAATGGTAGTAAATATTGATACCTTTGTAAGAAAAACTGATGCTCCACCCGATATGACACCAGCTCAAATGGGTAGTAAAGCAGTTACAATGACCATAAGTGATTTAGCTGCAAAAGGAATTCAACCACAAGTTATTGTTGCTTCGGGGGCATTTCCTGAAGATTTTTCAGTAAAAAATACAATTGAACTTGTAACGGGTATAAGAGAAACTTCCCATCGTTACAATACTCGATTTTTAGGGGGGGATACAAATACTGCTGATGATATTATCCTCTCTATTGTTGCTCTAGGATTGGGTCAAAAGAAGAACCTTATACTTCGTTCTGGAGCTATGAAAGGTGATGTTATTTGTACAACAGGTTATTTCGGTTTAACTGGAGCAGGATTTAAAGTCTTTTTAGATAATTATTCCGCAACTGAAAATCAGAAGAGTAAATTTAAGAACGCGATTTATAATCCAGTAGCACGTCTTAAAGAGGGATTGTTGTTCTCTCAATTCGGAAAAATTCACAGTTGTATTGATAGTAGTGATGGTTTAGCGTGGAGCTTGTTTGAATTATTAAGAAATAAAGATGAATTAGGAATACTTCTTGATAATATCCCGATTGATCCAGTTGTTACGAATTTTGCCAAAAAGCATAATATTCAAGCAGAAGAGCTTGCATTATATGCTGGAGAAGAATTTGAGTTATTATTCACTCTAAAAGAAGAAAATTATACTGAACTTCAGAAGCTTATGAAAACTCGAAAAATGGACATTCATAGGATAGGAAGAATAACAGATAAGAATCCGGGAATAATTCAATTAGTTAAAGATGAAAAAACAATAGATATTTCTCCTAAGGGTTGGGAGCACTTCTCATAAATTGAGCTATTTTTTTGATTAAAGAAATGGGAAAATTAAAAACAGTGAAGAATTATCCCAAGTTCATGCTAGAGCTTGCACTTAATATATTGAAAGATAATAGATTATGCGATAATTGCTTAGGTAGGCAATTTGCTCTAGTTGGTTTTGGATTAACAAATAGGGAAAGAGGACACATTCTAAAAGATGCTATAATCCTAGAATTGTATAATAAAATACCTGACGATACTGAAGCAGTTAGTGTTAATCAAAATATAGCAAAAATGGGTAATGTCTTAGCCCAACAATCTATGCAAAGGAAAGAGTGCGAAATTAATTATACTTCAGCAGATGATTCTGTTTGTGAATTATGTGATGGATTATTTGATCAGTTAAGAAATTACGTTAAACCCGTAGTTTCTAAGCTAAAGGATGAAGATTATCAAAGTTTCATTGTTGGTGCGAAAATCCCTCCCGAAATCCTTGAGAAAGAAGACAATATCAGGGCTAAATATAATGTAACAACTGGTGAGAGCATAAAGTCTGAGTTTACTCGAGAAATTGGTAAATTAATTATGAATCAAACAAATAAAGAGCCTGATTTCGAGTTACCCGATATAACGATAATTATTGATTTATCCAAACAGACTATTACTCTTCAGAAGAGATCACTCTTCATTTATGGAAGATATAGAAAATTCATTCGAACAATACCCCAAACAAAATGGCCCTGCTATGATTGTAATAGCAAAGGGTGTATTAGATGCAACTATACTGGGAAAAGATATACTGAAAGTGTTGAAGAATTAATTGCAGGTCCAATTCTTAAAATAACGGGAGGAGCAGGATCAAGATTTCATGGTGCAGGGAGAGAAGATATCGATGCAATGATGTTGGGGAACGGCAGGCCTTTTGTTCTTGAGATAAAAGAACCAGAAAAACGCAACATAGACTTGAAGAAGATTGAAAAGAGAGTAAACAAGAATACAAAGAGAAAAGTTCTGATTTCAAATCTGTCGTTAGCAAATAAAAAGAAAGTTCAAGAGATAAAGAGTCTTGCTAAAAAAACTAGGAAAACATATAGAGCAACAATCACACTTGATAAAGATATTTCAGATAAATTATTCCTTAAATTACAGAACGAATTAAAGGAAACGAAATTAAATCAACAGACACCTAAAAGAGTTCTACATAGAAGATCCGATCTTGTGAGAGTTAAAACGGTATATAGTGTATCAATTAAGAAACTAGCTGAAAGAGAAATTGAAGCTGAAATAATTGGAGAAGGAGGACTATATATCAAAGAGTTAATTTCTGGTGATGATGGTAGAACAAAACCCAGTTTTTCGAGCATACTAGACTGTCAAGCTAAATGTGTAAAGCTTGATGTAGTTTATTTGCATACTGAAGATAATTGAACTGATCTTTAGTCAAGCCAGGTATTCATATATTCTTGAAATAAATTATCTTCAACAGTGATTTCGTCAAATTGTTCTGTTCTTTCTGCTATTTCTCTTGCTAAGAGATGATAACAAGATGGAGCTTCTTTCCGAAGTAAGGCAGTAAACAAGAAATCTTTACAAGAACAAAAAGAATTTTCGATAACTAGATATTCCTTTTCTTGTCCTCGAACAGTCCATTTAGTGACACCGGACGGGGAAAAAATGTATCGTTTCACCCCTTTTGCCCCTATAGCTTCTAATGCTTTTCTAATACGATCACCAAAGATTCCTTCGAAGAATTCAATGTCCTTTATTGTTAACTTAGAACCTTTCTTGATTTTGGAGAGCAGTTTCGGAAATGCTTGGAAGGATTTCAGTTTTTCAAAAGCTGTTGTATTTTCTGCGTTTATTTCCTTCAATTATGAAACTCTCCTAGTACTAAAACTTGTCATCAGTTAATAAACTAATCTTTTCCGAAACTATGATTGCTTATTCTCTGATTTCTGAAGAGAAATTGCTTCTTCAAGAGTTAATCTGCCGGATGCTACTTTTATTGCGAGTTCTCGCGAAATTGTGACATCACCTCTTGAATACTGACGAGAGAGAACTTGGATTTCTTTAAGTTCTCCATTTGAAGTTTCACATGTTTCAGGTTCTTTTACGCTCTCTCCGAGGCGAAAGGCAATTTCCATTGCTGCTGTAGCATCTTTTCCTCTAGGTAATTTCATGCCTACTTTCACACCCTCAAGAAAGATCTCATTAGCTTCTTGACCACGTTCTGGAGTTGTATGTAATTCATCTACAACTTCCAAATCAACATGCTCGGGTTTTACATTAAGTAATTCATTAAGAATGAGAACTTGACGGTAGCCCCCTGTAGAACCAATTCGGATAATAGCCATTTTTGCTGGCAGATTTTTTAACGTGAGAACTATAAAATTAACTGCTTCTTTAATAACCCTAGTTTCTAATGTGGATTGCAAACAACTATCAGTTATAACAGCAACTCCAATGGTAAGCCCAGGGTCTACCCCAATAATCAGTGATTCCCATATTTTCTTTCCCTCAATACCCAACATTATCTTCGAATACGCTTTATCTAAATTTAAAGTTTCAATTTTAGAAAGAACAACTAGGTTACTATAAGTCAAGTTGTTCTGATTGGATTCTTCTTCAGTTGTTACAACTAAAATCGAATCTTTAGAAGGGGGATCACCAGGTAGAAGTTGTTCAATGCTAAAACCTTTTTGTGATAATTTCTCTCGTAAAAGATGGCATAATCGAAAATCCATAGTTGCAAGGGAAATTAACATGAGTAAGCTCCTTTTGATTTATATTTTAACAAAACTTGGTTTCATTTATTTAATATATTTTTTAATATCAATTCAAATTATAAAAAATTCGCATAATTATTCTAAAAGATTAAATACATTAAAGAAATTATTCAAATAAAAACGATTTTGTGTTTTAACTGAGTTGATTCGATGAGTAAAGTTACCTATCCATTATTATTAGTAAATTTAAAGACGTACCCACAAGGAACAGGCAAGAAAGCACTTGAGCTAGCAAAAATATGTGAAAAGGTGATGAAGAAAACTGATGTGTGCATCGCTGTTGCTGTACAAGCTGCTGATATAAGATTGATAAGCACCGAAGTTGATGTGCTAGTTTTTTCACAACACATTGATCCTATAGCTCCGGGCAGCAATACTGGACAAATATTAATAGGAGCAATTAAAGAAGCAGGTGCAATTGGAACACTAATTAATCATAGTGAAAAGAAAATCAAACTCGCTAGTATAGCTAAAATTCTACAGTTAACCAAGGAAAATGATTTGTTTAGTTGTGTTTGCGCTAGTACATCAAAAATCGCAGGAGCAATTGCTGCACTTGAACCAAATTGCTGTGCAATAGAACCTCCTGAATTAATTGGCTCTGGTATATCGGTTAGTACTGCAAAACCAGAAATCATAACTGAAACAGTTGAAATTATGAAAAAAATTAACTCTCAAGTAGTTCCACTTTGTGGTGCTGGAATAACGAACAGTGGTGATGTGAGAAAAGCACTAGAACTAGGAACAAAAGGGATTTTGGTAGCGTCTGGAGTAGTAAAAGCAGCGAATCCAAAAAAAATCCTTGAAGAAATGGCAAACGTCTCGGTGGATTTTCTAGATTAAAAATTCAATAAACTATTCAAAAAAAAAGAAAAGTTCTATATAGTTATAAGAGAAAATAATGAAAAATCGCTTAAAAATGAATAGAGAATGAGAAGCGAATATGTGAATGATATGAGACTTTAATAAATTAAACTAGTAAAATAACAATTGGAGATATATCGTTGTCAGAAGAAATCGTTATTAAAGTTCCAAAAAAACTTGCAGAATTTATTGATAGTCTATCAAAAGAGGGGTATTACAGTTCGAGAAAAGATTTTGCACGAAGTTCTTTAGAAATTGTTGCTCAATTATATGGACTGCCTAAAACAAAAAAGGGGGGAAAATCCCTACTCGATGTATTAGGTGACAATAAGATGCAAGTTGAAGAACCCGTAAAAACTGAGACACCACAACCTATTCCTCCAAAAGTAGCAGCAAAGAAAGTAGAAACTCTAACTCCAGAAGAATATGATGTTCTTGATCTATTTGCTGGAGCAAAATTTGATTATGAAGATGCATTATATGCTAGATATACTATGGAGTTAATGAAATTAGCAAAAGCTCCAATACAAAAGGAAGAATTTTTGAAACTTCTAGATGGATTAGCAGCAAAGAAGAAAATTGATAAAACTGAGCACAGTGGCAAAACAGTATGGAAACTAATTGAAGGTTATTAGTAAGAATTAATAATTACTCAGCTTCAAGAATAGATATATCTAATCCTGTTATTCCTTCAATTGCCAGTATTTCAGTTTTTAAATTCTCAACATCTATTTTTTTAAATTCTTCTGAATCAATGTATCCGTCAAAAACACATTTTTCTTCCATAAAACAAAGTCCTGTTGAATAAAGTGCCTTGACTCCTAACTTTAAGAAGAGGTTACCAATTCTCCTGAGGAAATCTGGTGTAAGCTTTCCAATATCAATTGCAACTTTGTATACTTTGTTTGTTGTAGTTGGGATAATTCGGATTATTTTTGTGTTCGGAGTAAGTATAATTACTGCATAATTTCCTGCTTCCGGTTTTAATGCATCCAAGAATTCGTCTGTTAATTGAAGAGATTTCATTGGTTCCAGCTTGTGCATTTTTGCAATAGTTATTTTTGGAATTTGCTTGCTTTTTTTCACCATATTATCAAACCTCGCTCTATAATATTTTATCGAAAAAGACCACTTCTATTAAAAGCTGGTTTTTTTTTACCTATATTAATGATTGAAAAAACTAATAATTAAATTATTCCTACAAAGTTTGACTTTTGATGATTTTTGGAGCACTCGCTACTTTGAATTCATAATATTTCCACTGATATTTTGACAAGTATTTCGTTACTGTTTTTGCAAAGGTATCTATTGTAGCAATGGTAACTAGATTCCCACCACCAATGAGATAATATGCTTCGATTTTCTCCCTTCGCATTTGTGTAACTTGTCCACATAATCTCAACATATCAGGTTTCCTAACACTGATATTTATTCCCTCAAGTAGTTCATGAGCATTTTGGATGTTTTCTTCTGCAGTTTTTAAGAGTTCAACTAGCTCGTCATTTTTAAGAGCTTTTTTTATCCGATCAACCCAATTTGGTATTTGCTTCACTCTTTCAGGGAATTGTGGATTTTTTATTATACCAGCATGGATCTCATCTGCTGAAATTCTTGAATCATATTGAAAGGGAACCGAGAACAGCTTAATTCTATTCAAGTCTTCTTCAGATGCAAGTTGGATTACTTTTAATGGTTTTTCATTAACCAATGTTAAAGTTAAACCACCATATAGACTTCTCCCTGCGCTTTCAGAACCTTTCATTGAATATCTAAGAATATCATCTTTTGAATATTTGAGATCAAAAACGTCATTCAAAGCTATAAATAAAGCAGCTAAGCCAGAGTCAGAACTTCCACTAAAAATCCCATAATTATTTGATTTAATTTTGATTTTTGCTTTTATGTTATTTTTTTCCATTAATGATTTAACGGATTCGATGATTTGTTTCCCACGTAAACCAGTTAATTCTTGTTTATCTAAAAGAAATTTAATAGGAGAGATGTCCTTGTCTTCAGTGGATTCTACTGTTGTCTCGGTTCTTGTTGTTTCATCCATATTTGTAACTGCTAATCCCATTGTATCATAAAGTGGTGTTCGATCAGGATTTATTCCACCAAGAAATATAATAGGAATAGTGGGATATGCAACAACTGTGGAAATTTTCTGTATTTTTACCACCACATGAAGTATTGAAATCAAGTTTTGCGTTCATTTATGATTTCATCTATTAATTTAATTTGTTTTGTATAATCTTTCATTTCATTTAGTGATTTGATCCGTTTCAATACATAATCTAAAATGAATTCAAATCCTTCAACGAAATCATTTACATTGATTATCTGAAGTTTATGTTTGGTTGCTTCTGAACAAAGATATTCTTGGATTTGGAAATATTTGTCTATTTCAGTGATAAGCCGTTCACCAATGCTAGGATGTACCAACAAATCAGAATGTATTTGCGTTGGCAAGAAATGGAGATATTCAACAATCATACTTTCTCCGTCTCTCAATCCCCGATCAGCAATCATCTTTTGAATAGTGAAATTCATTATTTTCGCTTGAGATTTATACCCTGAAATTAAATTTTCTTTGCTATAATTCCCGAAAAATTTCCAGGTATCATATACACTAGAATGAAGCACTTCATTATCAATTTTTGGCATTATAGATCGCAGAGTAGAACGAAGAGCATCACCACCAATAACCAATCCAATATTAAGCGCTGTTGAGAGTTCTTTAGCAATAGTTGTTTTTCCTGCTCCAGGGATACCTGCAATAATTGGTATCATTGGAAGTTTCTGTAAGCCTGTTTCTGCCAATGTTCGATATTCTCTAATTATAAGATATCTTGTAAGGTATTTGGTACCCAGCTTTTCCAATGATTGCTGTAATTCCGCTTCAGAACTGCTTTTAACAAGAAGTTTACTTAATACCTTCAGTGGAAGACCAGTAGCTAGGAGATTTGAGTCACTATTCCAAAAGATCATTATCATACCAACAGATTCTTTCATATTAAGGGAATTATTAGTGTAAATATATCTTCCCTCAATCTAAAACTTTCGTAGGAATTGTAAAAAATATCAATTACTTCTTTATCAGCAAAATTCCCTAATCTTAGTAAAATATCATCATGTCCATCTTCAAAATCTGGATTATTTAACATACTAATTAATAATTCAGAATCATTTCTCTCTACTGCATCATCCAGTGATTTTTTCCAATTTTTTAATTTCCTATAATCTTCAGTTATTTTTTTTATGAATCCCATATTTCCACCTTTGTATACTTTATATTTTCAATATATCATTATTTCGTATATCAGATAATTTGTGATTCAATTAGTCTTTGATGGTGGACAGTTTATTGTTTCTTTAGTTTGCCAATATACAAAATACCAGGAATTCCATTAAGAAAGGTTAAGGTCAAGAACGTTTTTCAGTTTTTTTAAGTATGTTTTTTCCCATCGTTTGTTATAATCATTACTTTCTTTAACTAAAGGAAAAACGACAAAAATAAAACCTTTAAAGGATGTTTCAGTAAGTGAAAGTAATTTGTCGACATCAGCTAAAATATCCGAAATATTGGTTGATAACGGACAGTCCCAATGACAAGGATAGTCTTCATAAAATGGAGTATTAACTACCTTCAACTCAAAAGCAAATTTATCAAAAATTAGATCAATTTTCCAATAGGGGGTTTTAGTTCTTTGGTCTATCTGTTTAGGAATTGTTTTTTCTGGAGTAATATTATGTTCTGGAAAATGCTTCCCAAGAATCGAACACAATTCAACTTGTAACCAAC
>JABLTI010000164.1 GCA_013166835.1 Promethearchaeati archaeon
CAAATTTATCAAAAATTAGATCAATTTTCCAATAGGGGGTTTTAGTTCTTTGGTCTATCTGTTTAGGAATTGTTTTTTCTGGAGTAATATTATGTTCTGGAAAATGCTTCCCAAGAATCGAACACAATTCAACTTGTAACCAACCTTCAAACTTAGAACGGTTTTTTGCGAAATAAACAAGTCCAACATTATTTCGGATGCTCTTAGGTAGTTCAGATAATATAATTTCTTCGATTTTACCAAAAGTTATTTCCTCTTCCATCAATAAAAGCACCATTAGAACGATAGCAAAAATGACTAAAAACTTATGTGTAATTAATTAAACAACAAATTTGCTTTTCTAATAAGAAGAATTAACAATTAGTTTAGAGCAATTCAAAAGTGCTAATACATTTTGAGAGAGAACCAGGAACTACTCACACGCCGAGGAATCAGAAGACCACGGGGTGGGCTTCCCGAGGGTGGAAGCGTTCAGCGGTTTTTCTTGGGTTCTGCTTCTCTCTTTGCTTTCAATCAATACATTTTTCCGTTCTTTTTGTTCTTATGCGTTCTTCTTTTTTTTCAAGAAATATAGTAAAGACTTTTCATATTGCAAAATTCCAGAGGAAAGATAGTTGATAATGAAAAACACATTTTATTCTTAAAAAAAATTGTATGGATGAAGAAAAACATCCGATAATCTTGATTACAAGTTTAGGGAAAGAAAACGAGAAAATATTTAAGAATTCTAAATGCGTTATATAATTAGTTAATGTATTCTCATTAATCTGGGTGAGTGGGATTGAAAAGGAAAAAGAGCTTGGCTATAATAAGCATTATTATTTTTGGATTATTTATTGGTTCTAAAGTAAGTTTCGTAAGAAGCCTTCTCATAACGGATTATCAAGGGGATTTATACCGTGTTGTCAACAACGTATTAGTTGAAAATCAACTAAATAATCAACCGAGTATAGATATTACAAATCTAACCACTTATCCTGCTTCTTCGGAGATAATCCTCAGTGTCGTTGGTGAACCAGTAATTGACTCATCTCATGGTTACCGAGTGATAATCGATTGGAATAAACCATTAGGTATCGGGTTGATTGGTGGTTACTGGCCTAATGTTACTTGGGAGAAAATTATTGCCTCTAAATCAAACTTTACTGTGTGCTATGCAGGAGGTGTCAATGATTTTGGAGTGGCAAATGGCTCTTATTCCGAGTTCTACAATAGCTCAGGAAGTCTGCTTTTCTCAGAGCTTAACAATAATTCAATCATTTTAGATGAAAAATCAATTATTTTCACTGTTAATCAAACATTTGCGCCAACGACTCCACTAAATGCTTTCAATGAAACATTGAGTTTCACAACCTACAATGCTATTATTTTCACTAACTATAATACTACTGAAACCCATACCAATGGTACCACAATTTTGAATGTTGTTTGGATGGACTCATTACCTGAATCAATTTTATATGAGGTCTTGTTCCGTATAGTGACTTTGGACTCAGCTAATCCTGGAATTATGGTCGTTGTATGTACCATTGGATTAGTAGGTGTTTGTCAAGTAGTGTATTTGAAGCGAAGAAAAAAGCAGTAGATAAGAAAATTGGCGGAGGTAAGTTTTATTGAGAAAATGGCAGTTCATAATAAGTAGATTGTTTTTATTGTCGGTTCTAATTTTTTTAGCCACACCGGTGATAATTGAAAGTATTTGTATCCAAACTATTAATACTGAAAAAGAAATAAGAAGAGAAACTAAATTTAGCTTCTCTACTGGTAAGAAACCTTGGATGTTAGAAACAGAAACTCTATTTTCACTTAAACCAAATGGAAAAGAATACATTGAATATCATCTCTCAGACTTCACAAATAAATTAAATGAGAATTTCATTGATGCAGTTGTCATCTTTAAAGACAACATTGAATGGAATTTTCCAGATCTGGACATTAAATACAAGTACAAGTGTCTTAATGGTTTTAAGGCAAGTATCCCAATAAAAATGTATAATGATTTCAAGAAAGCAAGTTTCGTCAAGTATGTAGAGAACATAACAGAAACTGGTTATGAAAGAAATGGGAATGATGATTTAGATTGGGGAGTAGATAATACAGAAGCTGAACGAGTCTGGGGTGGTTATGAAAATGCAAAAGATGTAGAACCAGGGAATCCTGCAGGTTTTGGTGTAAAAGTAGCTGTAATAGATACCGGCATTGATTATGAGCATAGAGATTTAAATGATAACTATAAGGGAGGATATGATTTTACATATAACGAGCCTGGTTTTGGTAATGATCCTGATGAGTATGACCCAATGGATAGCCAAACGCATGGTACAGCTGTTTCAGGTATAATTGCCGCAGAAGATAATGGTGTAGATGTTATTGGTGTTGCACCAAAAGCATTTCTTTATGCTTTGAAAGTTTTTGGTTGGTGGTGGAATCCTACAAGTCAACAATGGGAAGAAAAAAATCGCGGTGGTGATGAAGCATTGGATTGGGCGATAGAACATGATATGGATGTTATTAGCATGAGTTTCGGTGGATATTTGCCCTCACAAACTTTTCATGACTTATGTGATTTGGCCTATGATGCAGGAATTGTACTTGTAGCTTCAGCAGGTAACGGTGCTACTGACGACCCCCACTACCCATCTGGTTATTCATCGGTAATATGTGTCGGAGCAGTGGATATAAACTATGAATTTGTTACTGCTTATAGCAATTACGGTCCAACACAAGAGCTTGTTGCTCCAGGCGGTCGTTGGTTCAAAAGGATTAAAACTACAGAGGCTGGTGGAGGAACAATTAAAACCTATAAGACTTCAATTGCTTGCCCTATGGTTTCGGGTGTTTGTGCATTACTTCATTCAGTTACTCCAGATATTATGCCTGATGAAATACGCTATATTCTACATAACACAGCTGATGATAGAGGGGATCCAGGTTGGGATCCATATTATGGTTGGGGGACAGTAAATGCTGAAGCAGCTGTCAATATGGCTCAAACAGCTGATAGTGATTCAGACGGTATAATTGATTTACTTGAAAATAACGTTTGGTTTACTAATCCAAACTTGCCAGATACAGATGGTGACGGACTAAATGATTGCCTTGAAGTTCGAACATATCATTCTGATCCTAATGCTCAAGACACTGATATGGATGGTTTACTCGATGGTTTAGAAGCTAATACTTATGGAACTGATCCTACCGAAACAGACACAGATAATGATGGTTACACCGACCCAATAGAAATAGCTGTTAATACTGATCCTTCATCTTACAGTCATCATCCTCTTCAATCATTCTTCTTTGAGGATGGTGTGGGTGCGACTCATTCATGGCAAGCAACAGATTCTCCCTATAATGTTGTTACACCGGATGCTGACTTGGGAGGTTACGACTGCATTAAGAATCATGAATCTATTTCCCATTATGGGTATTTTATGTGGGCTGAAAGTCCAGTAATAGATTTATCCTCTTGGACTGGTGCTAACAATCTACACCTAACATTTCGTTTTCGATGCCAAAGTAACAGCCCAGATAGTTCTGTCACTCAGTTCAAACTATGGTTCTATAATAATTCAGATCAAACATATGTAGACTTTGAGAACCCTACAAGTTATAATTACTACTCTGTTTTCCAAGGGGACAGGAACGGACAAACCTGGATAAATGGTTATGATAGTGGCTGGCAAACAATATCATTCACTTTGCTTGCGTCACAATTCAGCCAGTTCGCTGGTACTTATGACATACTAAAAATCCGTTGGGGACACAAGGACGCATGGAGCACTAATTGGTATCAAAGAGAGTATCTTGATTATCTGCAAATCACTGAAGAAGACAGCACTACTACTCCTGATCCTCCACGAGACTTAACGGGTATTGGTGACGGCATCAAATTTATTTCCTTGTATTGGAAATCTCCCGCGAATGTGCTTGCAGATCAATACCAAATTCAAAGAAAAGTTGACGGTGTCTATGAATGGCAAGCAACAGTAGATCAAGATGGGTTCATTGATGCCACACAATTCTGGACTGATCCTGAGGAACTAAGCCAGGGTGTCACTTATTATTACCGCGTTCGGGCAATTAATGATGGGAACATAGGTGATTGGGCCTATTGGTCCGGACAAGTTGGTTGGCTTAAGTAACTAAGAATGTTTCTCTTTTCGAAGGGAATACATTCTCAACACTTTCTTCTTTTTTTCTCACACTTTAACGATTAATTACGTTTTTACTCTCCTCACTCTCTAAGAGAAACTCACAAAAAAAAAACAAAATACCTGAGAGGAACTCAAGGTTTCTTCCCACACTGAGGAATCAGAAGACCACCCGAGTGGGCTTCCCGAGGGTGCCAGCGGTCAGCGGTTCTCCTTGGGTTTTACTTCTCTCTTTGCTTTAGATTTGCAGAAGTATATATCATTTAGGGTGTGAAAAAACAAACAGAAAAAAAGTAAGCAACCAACGGTTGAGAACTCTGACAGAAAGAAAAGACAGTTGAAGAAACAAAAACATAAAAAAAGAAAGAAGGGAAGATTTTTAATAGGAAACCCCAGCAAAAAACATAGATTATTACAATCGTATTTGTAAACAACAAATTAGGACTGAAAAATTTGTCAATTCAACAAGAAGTAACTCAAGCAGAAATTAGAAAATTCCGTTACATGGGATTAACATTTGAAGAATTACAAGCATTATCTATGGATGCATTTATCAAATTACTACCATCCAGAAAGAGGAGAAGTCTCACTCGCCCAAGTTATTGGACACCAAAGAGAAAGAAACTCCTTGAAGATATTCGAGCACAAGTGAGATCGATTAAAGAAGGTAATAAAAAGCTCAAAACAATTAGAACTCATTTAAGAGATATGATTATTTTACCTGAAATGGTTCATGCAAAAATCGGAGTCCACAATGGAAAAGATTTTGTTGAATTTATCGTTCATCCTGACCAAGTAGGTCACATTTTTGGTGAATTTGCACTCACTACAAAACTTGTGAAACATGGTTCCCCTGGGATGGGTGCAACTAAATCAAGTTTATATATCCCATTGAAATAATTGTGTTCGACAACTTGTAACACAATTTTTCATCTTCTTTTATTTTTAATTTTCTTTGCTTTCCATAGGAAGCTGCCATTCCATTAACCTTATTACTTATTTGAATTAGCTCTTGTTGGTTTGAATTGTCTAGGAGTTAAAACATTGTCAAGATTTAAATTGCCCAAAATAAAGGACAAGAGAGCACAAAAGGGATTAAGAAAACAAATAATCAGTGTTTTTAGTATTGATGTAAATGAAATGGGGCCAGTTGTGGAATCTATTGCCTCACCATATACAAGTGACTCGTTGTTTAATGAGAGAGAAATTTCCATTCTATTCACTGCAGTAACTATGTTAGAA
>JABLTI010000054.1 GCA_013166835.1 Promethearchaeati archaeon
TTTGTTAAGTTCTTCAATATTAATGCTTCACTAGCACAAGCTGCAACACAAGTACCACAACCTTCACAGAGAATCTCATTTATTACAGAATGATTATTGACATCATCGAATGTTATTGCTCCATATGGGCATGTTACAACACAGACCTTACAACCACAACATTTGTCTTCATCTACAGTTGAAACTAATGGTTCGTGGAATAGTTTTGGTTGGTTGAGAAGTGCTAGGGCTTTAACAGCTGCTGCACTGCCTTGTGCAACAGACTCAGGGATATCTTTTGGTGATAAAGCTGTGCCTGCGACAAGTAAACCGGATACTAAGCTTTCAACAGGTCGTAATTTCATGTGAGCTTCCTTGAAGAAACCATATTCATCAAGGCTGCATTTAGTTATTGATGAGATTATTTTTGTGTCAAAAGAGGGAATCATAGCAGGGGCTAAAATAACCATATCAGCTTCGACTTCTAATCTTTCACCAGTTAAAGTGTTAGCAGCCCAAACAATTGTCTTGTCGCCTTCTCTGAAAATCTTAGAAGGTTTGCCTCTGATATAGATGACTCCTTTCTCTTGAGCTCTTTGAATAAATTCTTCATAACCTCGGCCTGCAGCACGTATGTCAATGTAAAAAATATAGACTTCTGTATCAGGAGCTTGATCTTTGAGAAGCAATGCGTGTTTGCCGGTATAGGTACAACATATTTTACTACAGTATGCCATGTGATGTTCAGGATCACGGCTTCCCACACATTGAACGAAAACAACTGTTTCAGGTTTCTTATGGTCTGAAGGTCTTAAGACATCACCACCAGTGGGTCCTGAACTACTTAGTAATCTTTCAAATTGGATTCCATCAATGACATCTACATCTGCACCAAATTCATACTCTTGAACTTTTGAGATATCGTATAAATCAAAACCAGATGCGATAATTATTGCACCGTAATCTTTGTTGATAGTTTCAGTCACCATATCGTAATCAATTGCTTGTGGTCCACATGCATCTCTACATTTTGAGCAGACGAGTGGGTGAATACCTAAACAATTTTCTGGATCAAGTGTGTAAACGCTAGGAACAGCCTGTGGGAAAGGCAGATAAATTGCTTTTCTTGGACTTAATCCTCCTTCAAATTCATTTGGTACGATTACTGGACAAACTTTTACACAATCATCACAAAGTGTACATTTGTCCGGATCGACATATCGAGGATATTTCTTAATGTCTACATTGAAATTACCAACAAATCCAGAAATGTTTGTTACTTCTGCATTGGTAATTAACTCAATCTTGTCATGGTGACCAATCTGTGACATTTTTGGAGAAAGAATACATTGAGAACAATCAAGTGTTGGGAATGTAGAAGATAATTGTGCCATATGTCCACCTATGGTTGGTGATTTCTCGACTAGAGTTACATCAAAACCGGCATCAGCAATGTCTAATGCGGATTGTATTCCGGTAATTCCTGCACCAATAACTAAGCATCTTCTATTAACATCAACAGAAGCAGGTGTTAGAGGTTCGTTTAATAAAGCTTTTTCAACTTTTGTTTCAATAATTCTTATTGCTTTCTCTGTTGCTTTACCTCGTTCAGTATGAACCCAACTACATTTCTCACGTATATTGGCTATCTCAACTTCGTATTTATTCATCCCAGCACTTTCAGCTGCTGTTCTAAATGTTTCTTCATGCAATGTTGGTGAGCAACACGCACAAACAATAGAACTTAAGTTATGGGATTTTATTGCTTCGGTTAGCTCTTTTTGACCTGGTTCAGAACACAAGTAATGACTATGTGTTGTGAAAACAACACCTTCTAGATCTTTAGATACTTCAGCAGCTTTTTGAACATCTACCATTTCAGCAATGTTTTTACCACAGTGGCAAACAAAGACACCAATACGTTTTTTTGACGCGGGATTATTTTTCTTACTTTCAGCAGTCACTTATTTTTTAACCTCCTGCTGTTTTGCTTTTTGAGCATATTCCATCCCAGTTTTGAATGCTCTCTCATTTAATTTTTGGAATCTTGCTGGCACCATTTGTAGAGTTGCTTTAAGAATTGCATTTTTGCTTATTAGTGAGTTTAGTTCAGCAAAGAATCCTAGCATTACAATATTTGCGACTATTTTTCTTCCTAATTTTTTCTCTGCAATTTCTGTTGCAGGGATTTTGTAAATTTTACTAGCTTTATTCATTCTTTCATCAACGTGTACTAAATTCTCCTCGTAGAGAAATAATCCCCCTTCCTTAAAAGAATCAATATATTTTGTGTAAGCTTCTTTGCTCATACAAATAAAGATCTCAGGTTCTGTGACATAAGGGAAATCTACTATTTCGTCAGATATGACAACGTTGCTTGCACTTGCTCCACCTCTGCTTTCGGGTCCATATGATTGAGTTGTTACACTGTTTTTTTTCTCAATAAATGATACTGCAGAGCCAAGGATTTTCCCAGCTAAAGCAATACCTTGTCCACCAAAACCACAAATTCGTATTTCATGTCGAGTCATTTCTTTCACCCTTATTTCTCAGTTTTTTTCCCAATACTTAGGATTCGTTCATCAAGTGTTGGGCGACCTGCTTTCTTAATAAATTCGCCAACGATAAGATCCTTTCCGAATACTATGTTAGTATCTTTCGGATCAATTCCATGTTTAATGACTGTGTGCATTTTGAAGAAATTCAGCATCTTTAGACCTGTGTCAAATTTGTTCCTTCGACCAAATGTTGTAGGGCAAGGATTAACTACTTCAATAAAGGAAAATCCTTTGCTCATAATTGCAGTTTCCATTGAAGCCATTAATCGTCTAGCGTTTAGGGAAGTCCAACGAGCAACATAAGTTGCACCTGCAGCAGCGACTAAAGCACTCAAATTGAAGGGGGGTTCTACATTACCATAAGGAGAGGTAGTAGTCCACGCATATTCTGGTGTAGTTGGTGCTAATTGACCACCAGTCATACCATAATTGAAATTATTTGAACAAATTACTGTGATATCTACGTTTCGTCTTGCTGCGTGAATGATGTGATTTCCACCTATTGCAAATAAATCACCATCACCAGAAAAAACTATTACATTTAAATCTGGATTTGCTAATTTTAATCCAATTGCAAATGGTATTGCTCGACCATGAGTAGTATGAAAAACATCAAGATTCAGATACCCTGAAACCCTGCCTGTGCATCCAATTCCAGATACAACTGCAAATTTTTTCAAATCTAATCCGGTATTAGTTAATGCTTGGACAAAACATGATAACATGCTTCCAAGTCCACATCCGCTGCACCAGACATGTGGTAGTCGATCCCACCGTAATAGATGATCCATAGGATGTTTTTTAGCTTCCAATATTGTATCTCGAACATACTCTTCTGGAGCGGTCATTTTTTAGCAACTTCCTCTATTTTCATGAGAATTTCTTTTGGTGTATGAACCATTCCACCAAGCTTTGAAGAAAGAACGATAGGAATTTTCCTATTTGTTGCTTCTTTAACTTCCTTTATTATTTGCCCATTATTTATCTCCGCAACAACAATTGCATTAGTTTTTTCTGCAAGTTTTTCTATTAGTTTTGTTGGGAAAGGCCAAATAGTGATTAAGCGTAAGAGCCCTGCCTTAATGCCCTTTTTACGAGCGAGATCAACAGCTCCTTTTGCTGAACGTGAAGTAATACCATAAGAAATGACTATAACTTTTGCATCATCGATCTTATAGCTTTCAGTTTTTCTTATTTTTTCTTCGTTCAGTAGTATTTTATCACATAATCGTTTCACAAGTATTTCTTGAGTTTCAGCATTAATTACAGGATAACCCTTTTCGTTATGAGTTAAACCTGTTACAAATACTTTGTATCCTTCACCTGCTGCAGCCATTGGAGGAATTAAATCTGCATCCGGTTTAAAGGTAAGATAATCTTTGGGAGAGCCCTTAGGTTTCTTTCGATTCTTAATCTTTATCTTACTTTTCGGAGGAATGATTAGTTTCTCAAACATATGGCATATCGATTCATCTGTTAGCATTATCACAGGAGTACGATATTCTTCTGATAAATTGAAACATTCTATAGAAAGATCAAATGCTTCCTGAACAGAATTCGGTGCAAGTGCTATTATTTCATAATCACCATGAGAACCCCATCTTGCTTGCATAACATCTTGTTGTCCAACTAGTGTTGGGAGACCAGTTGATGGTCCACCTCTTTGAACGTTAATAATTACACAAGGAGTTTCGGTCATGGCTCCAAGACCAATATTTTCCATCATTAATGAAATTCCGGGTCCCGAGGTTGCTGTCATAGATTTCTTTCCAGCCCAAGATGCACCCAAAATTGTAGCCATCGATGCAATTTCGTCTTCCATTTGAATGAAAACTCCACCTAATAGGGGAAGACGTTGAGAGATTCGTTCTGCGATCTCACTTGAGGGTGTAATTGGGTAACCGCCAAAAAATTTGCAACCAGCAGCAAGACATCCTTCAGCAATTGCTTCATTGCCGCTAACATAGTGCTCCCCGGTTAAAACTTCACTTTGTGGTGCTTTTTTACTCATCCATTTTCGCCTTACTTTAAATTTTCTTTAATTTTTTCATATTTTAATCAGTTTTTGCACCAGATTTTTCTTTATCCTTCTCAAGAAATATTGAGAATTCGGGACAAATTAATTCACAAAAACCACATTTTGCACAATCGTCCATCGTTTCACCTTTTTTCAATCTGGGAGGATGATATCCCTTAGCATTGATTTCGGGAGAACTTTCCAATATCTCAGTAGGACAATACATAATGCAAAACAGGCAACCTTTACAGCGATCTGTAATAATTTTTAGCTGCCATTTCTCCTGCTCTTTAAATTCTGGGGGTATAAACGATATTGCTTTCTTAGCTGTCATTGCGCAAACGACACTGTTATGATTGTGTCAACCTTAAAATAATAATCACTTAAAAAATTATTCTATACAGTTGTTATCTAACTCAAGTTTTTGTGTTATTTATTCTAGATTGAAATAGTTAATTGACTTTATTTTACTTTCAAATATAGGTTTTACATGTTAAAAATGACTATTCTATATAAAAGAAAGATGATTTTATTATTTTTGCAGAAATTTCAATTATGTAATGTATGTAAAATATGTAATCCATGTAAATTTTGTATCAAAATTTAGTGTAATGTATGTAAAGTATGTAAACTATGTAACTAATGTAGGAAAAAAAGCAAGCAAAAGTTAATATGAAACATCTAAAGGATAAAGATCCCGAATGATTTTAACTAAGTTTATTGATTTATCACAATAAGGACTTATAATTTTCAATACATTTCGAGATATTTCGATTGCACGTGGTATAGAATCATGAGGACCAACAACCAAAGCTACTATATGTCTATGTTCCTTTACTAGTGGGATTTTGAAGCTGGCAATTTCTATAACTTCTTCCCCGGACCCATGAACTCGCATAGTTCTTGAAAATATCGTCACTTTTCGTTTTAATTCCCGCAATGTTGCTAATAGTGTAAGGTTAGGTTTTTCTGTTAAAACAGCTTCGTTTATTGCTCCACTTTCTTCGCAAAGTGTTATACAAGCAACAATCTTTGTATAATTAATAACTCGTTCTCGTCGTTTGAAGAGAATTCTATTCAACCATTCTTCAATAGCATACAAACCTTCTCCTGTTTTTGATGAGAATTTGAAAAGATCAACATCACACTTGGTTTTATCAAGATCCATAAGACTGAGATTTGTCATTAATTCTCCCACAGAAGCAGAATTTGGCAAGTCCGATTTAGAACCCAGAACAAGTAACCTTATAGGAAAATTCTTCTCCACTAAATCTTTAATCAGCTTTCGACTTTGCTGAAAGATATCCTTATTAGTTGAATCAACAAGAAAAAGTAAAGCATTTGCACCAAGAATGGAACGTTTCCATAGAGTTTTCTTTTGAGGGATATGATCATCTAAATCCCAAGTTAATAAAGAAAAATTATCTAGAATTTGTAACTCAAATTCCGTTGTATTACTCACCGAAGCCTCGATGAATTCATCGGATTGAAGGATTCGTTTCACAAATTCAGTTTTTCCAGAATTAACTAAGCCTACTATAGCAATTGATATTTTCACATCAAATTTCGTCATGAGATTTTTTATAGCAGACATTTAATCAATTCCCAGCTCTAAGATACTACCTTAACATATAGCTCTTACTAGTATTAATCTTAATGCAATTAACAAAATTGCATTGTAAAGATAAATTAAACAAAAAGTCTAAAGAAATTTGAAGTTAAGGGAGAAATATCCCTTAATTCTAATTAATCATGATTTGTTAATTATTGAGTTTCCTCACTCATAAATTTCTTTAAGCGAGCTAATTCTCTCAACATTTCCATTCGCAAACCGCTAATAGTTTGTCCATCGCTATCAGTTGCTGGTGTAGCTGATGTGGTAGGAGCTGAAGTTGGTACGGGAGGTGGAGCCATATCTGAAGTTGTTGGTGGTGCAACAGGTGATTGTGTTGGAAGTCTTGGTGGTAAAGGTGGTGTAGAGATAGTTGGAGGTGCAACACTAGGCGGAACAACTGTTGTTGGTCTTGCAGTTGATGATACAGGGGGTATTTTTGGTGGGATAGGAATTGGAGATGATGGTTTTGTTGGAGGAGATCCTGTTGGTATTGATGGAATTGTAGGAACTGAAGGTGGAGCACCAGATGTTGGTGGTCCTGTGGGAGGTAATCTTGGAGGAGCTGCTCCGGGAACAGGGGGAGCTGTGGGAGGAATTCCTGGAGTACCTGATGTTGGGGGAGGTGGTGTTGTTGGAGGTGGCATTACTTGATCTCTTAATCGATCTCTGCTTGACTCAAGACTTTCAGCAAGTGATTGGTATTCTTGAGCACCAGATCTTCTCTTCAAATCAGCATCAATTTTAGTAATTCTAGCTTTATATCTACTAGAAAGACTATCACTTACAGTTGAGCTTATGCGTTTACTTCTTCTTGCATCTTTTACTGCAGAAAGAGCAGTACTTGCTGCAACACGCTCTATGGACAAAATAGTCATAACCTCTCGAGGATCAACACTTGCGGCAGCACCTTCGGACATTGGTTCTGAGGATGCTAATGCAGCTAATGCAGAGACATCTACTCCTTTCTTTCTTCTTGCTGTAGCTATCCAAATAATAGCAATTAGAAGTATAATTGCAAACCAGAATATTGTTGCCCAGATAATTCCGGACATTCTTTCGCTTACGTTGGGTAAATTAAATATGAAATCATACCAAGCCAATTATTTTGCCCCTCATTCTTTTTTATCTTTATGAGTATTAAATTCTCCGAATTTTTTTAATATAAATATTATTTCCTTGCTTTCTGAAAGCTTTATCTTCAACAAAGATGTTCTTTTGCTTTCTTATAAGACCTTTGTTATGTGTATAACTGAGGTCAGTTTCCTATCGAAAATATTTACTTCCTAGTTATTATTTGTTGCGCTTTTGACATTTAAAATCATTCGCATTAAATTAATAAGATGAAATTGCTTTTTTAATATTAGTATTTTAGCAAATTAGCACAACATTTAGCTTATAATACAAAAAACACCAAAAAGCTTATTTCGGTTCACTTTTTGGCGGAAAACGCTCAAAGTTCTTATCCATTTTCGCTAAAACACATTCAAATATATCAATATTTAAATTTAAACCCAAACTAATAGTATAAATTACAATATCAGCTATTTCATCTTTTATTTGTGACATTAGTTCTTGGTTAGAAATTACTGTTGATTTTTCAGGATTTGACCACTGTAATAGTTCCATTAGCTCCGCAGCTTCTATTGCAATGGACATAGCAACGTTTTTTGGAGTATGAAATTTCTCCCAGTCACGTTCTTTTAGAAATTGAATCATTTTTTCTCTCAAAATATCAAATTGCTCTTTTTTCTTGGTCATTCCTTTCACAACTGATTATTTTATAAGGATTGTAACTACCGTATTTGCATAACAATGAATATTAATAACTACATATTGTGTAAAGATAAAAATTATCCCGAAACAATTAAACGGTAGCTAGGGAGAATATGATCATAATGGTTTCAGAGAAAAGCAAGTTTTTATCAGAAAAATTCGGTTATTTACCTGAAACTATTGAGAGATATTTACAGCTTTTTGGATTAGAGGAAACTAAAGACTTACTGCAAGCTTATGAGAGAAAACCCAAGACAGCAATAAGAATCAATGAATTAAAAATAAATCCTCCCGAACTCATTGAACGAATGGAAAAAAAAGGTTTTGTTTTAACAAAAAGTAATTGGTATGAAAATGGATTTTTCATTGAAAAAACACCTTTTTCATTGGGCGCTACAACTGAGTATTTGGCAGGATATTATTTTATTCAATCTGCAGCTTCATGGATCCCCTCATTGATTTTAAACCCTAAACCAGGTGATTTAATTGTAGATCTAACTGCTGCGCCGGGAGGGAAAGCAAGTCATCTCGCACAACTCATGAAAAATGAAGGGACACTATTTTGTATTGATATTTCAAGAGACCGAATAAAATCACTTAGGTCAAATTTAGCTCGATGTGGAGTTAACAATAACATATGTATTAGAATGAATGCAATAGAATTTCCAAAATATAATCTTAAAGTAGATAAGGTATTGCTTGATGCTCCATGCTCTGGAGAAGGATTAATGGCTACAGATATTTCAAGAAGAACATCAAAAGGGGAGGAAGATATCAAACGGCTTGCTCAATTACAAAAAGAGCTTGTTCAGGCAGGAATTAAGACTCTAAAGAAAGAAGGAGTTATGGTATATTCTACTTGTTCCACAGCACCTGAAGAAAATGAAGAAGTAATTAATTGGACTTTAGATAATTTTCCTGTCCAATTGCAAGAAATTCCATTCAAGGAATTTTCATCCGGATTTACTAAAGCTTTTGATAAAACATATGACTCTGAGCTAGTTAAATCAAAACGACTTTACCCTCACAAAGATGGCACAGAAGGATTCTTTGTTTGTAAACTTGTTTTGCTGGAGGAGGTTCAATAATGGTTATAGAATTTAGAGAACCCACCCAAGCAGAAGCAGAAATAATTAGGGATTCATTGCTTTATTGGGTAGACAATGATAATTTCCTCCTTATCGACGAAAAGTATCATTTTGTTATAGGGGATGGAAACTGGAAAGAAGTTTTCATAACAAATAAGACAACTTCCACTTTTGTCACGGGTAAGAAACGCATATCCCCATATAGTATAGGATTAGGAATTGGTGAAATAAAGAAAAATAATCTCTTGCTCACATTAAGTGGCGGGTATTTTATATCACCTTATACAGATAAGAGAGCAATAATTAATCCAGACGCTGAACAACTATTTCTTTACAAGCGAGACATTCATTGTAAATCTATAATTTCAATTAAAAAAGGATTATCAAGTGAAGACAAAGTTTTGATTACTAATACAAGTAATGATTATCTTGGATTAGGAAAAATATTACTGCCAATTTCTGACATTAATGATCCAAAGAAAGAAGATGAAGTAGCAATCAAGAATCTCATAGATCTTGGTTGGTATCTAAGAAAAGGAAAGTAAGATAGTTTACTATCTGAATGGGATTACTCAGAATTTGAAACTATCAATGAATAATACTTCTTTGCATTCGGGAAAATTCTTGTTAATTTCTGCTGCAATACGTATTTTTCTAAATTGTAAGTATAGATCTTTTGTTGTGATTTCTTCTGGCATTGTGATGGTAATTTTTTCTTTCTCGTTTTTAATTGTGAAAGTTTTAAGATCAACACCTGGAAGAAGATAATCTATTAGAACCTCTAGTTTCTTCTTTGCTCCGGTTATTTTCTCTTTAATTTCTACTTTATATTCGATTGTTTGCCCTACTAAGGGATGATTAAAATCAACTCTAACCCTTCCTCCTACAGCAGAAAGAACTACACCTGTTTGATTTCCCCATTGAATTTGTCTTCCTACTTCAGGTATGATATTTTTAGCGACCAATTCTTTTCTACCTAGAAGCTTAATTTTCGAAGGATCTCTTTGACCAAAAGTGTCTTCTGGAGGAATTGACACCTTGAATTTTTCACCTACATCCTTCCCTACAATTGATTCATTTAACTTTTTAAGATACATCTCGTCATTGCCCACGATCATTAAACGTTGACCATAACTATTTTTCTCATCAAAAATATTTGCTTTTTGAGCAATTTTCTCATCAGTTGTTTCGATAATTTGTCCACTATCTTTTACAGCTAAAGTAAATGAAATCTTAAGGAAATCGCCAATTTTAATTTTCGCCATTTTTATAAATCCCACTGGATAGTTATTGACAGTCTATACTGTTAGTGTTTCAATAACCACCAAGCTTAACTCATATTCAAAAGATTTGTGTTGATTCAACCAAATAAACAGGGAAAATTGAATAATAATCAAAAATTAAAGTTTTAACAAATTGAGATTCTTGAGAGCTCTATAACTTCGTTCACCCGTTTCTAAGGGAGAAGCGCTGTATGAATTCATCACTTTCTCAAAAATCGCTTCATTTATAGGTCCTATTCCAACCGCGGTTTTTGTTCCAGGATCAAGTTGTGTTTTTCCTGCATCTCTGATTAAGGAGCTGTTAATCTTTAGTTTCTGAATTTGACGATTGATTCCAAGTAAATCTTCTTCACTTTTAACTGTCCAGATTTCAATTGGTTTGTTTTTAAAATCCCAGTTCAAACCTTTTTCTGAAAGCAAGCTAACAATTGCATGTGCCGTTTGAACGCTAAATTTGCCTTTACCCATTCGAATGTCTTTCCTTAATACTACTCCAATCATTTGCTGAGACATGTTAACTAAAGTATCATTTTTCACTAATAGGACCTTATTGCTCTGCCAAAACGATTCTATACTATTTTTGTTCCACAAGCCTTTCAATTGAGGTTTTAAGATTAAATCTGGTTGATGAAAGGGAACTTGACTTGTGGATAAAATGAAGCCTTCACTATCTTCTCCTCGAATTTCCAGCAAAACATCTCCTAGAAACTTTTTCTCTAATTTCCTTAGCGATCTACGAATCGCAATATCATGCAAGTGAGCAGCATCAGTTTCTTGAATAGAGTAATCAAATCTTGAGTCTACATTTGAAGGAGCTGTATCATAGACATCTTTAGCATAAGTTACTAACCATTCCAGAATCTCTGGATTATCTTTAAAGAAATGAAAATAACCAGTTTCGTAAAGTTCCAATGCTTCCTCTTGAGAATGTAATTTATTATTTACTAGATGAAGGATTTTCCAGTTTCCAGAACCAAATTTCTCCTCTAATTCATTTCTTCGTAATTTTTTCTTCTTCCCAGCATAACCAGGTCTACCTAAGATTATCCAATCATCGAATGCTTTGAAAGTACCTGTCACTGGTTAAATCCTCATTATAGACATGGTATTATGAACCATTTAAAGACAAATTACCTGATAGAAGATTAAAAACATTCGTTTTAGAGGAACAAAAAGTATATGAAACTTCAATTGAATTTTCTTAATAGAATTTTGGTGTGGTGTTAATTTGACTTTAAGAATAAAGGATGATACTTTCAGAGATGAAAAAGGTCGTTCAGTGTTGTTACGAGGAGTAAACTTAGGCGGGAGTACTAAAGTTCCTGTAACACCTGATGGTGCAACTCATATTAAAACTGATTTTAGAGATCATAGAGATGTTTCATTTATTGGTCATCCTTTTCCTTTGGAAGAAGCTGATGAACATTTTTCACGATTAAAAAATTGGGGTTTTAATTGCTTAAGATTTCTTACAACATGGGAAGCAATAGAACACAAAGGTCCCGGAAAATATGATATAGAATATCTGAAATATTTACGCAAGCTTCTCGAGAAAGCAAATGACTACAACTTATATTGTTTCATAGATCCTCACCAGGATGTCTGGAGTAGAATGACTGGGGGAGATGGTGCACCAGGGTGGACATTTGAAAAGGTTGGTCTAGATTTTACAAAATTCACAGAAACAGATGCAGCTTTACTTATGCAAGAAAAGTATCCAGAGGAATATCCTCTTATGATTTGGTCCTCAAATTACTATTTATTTGCTGCATCCACGATGTTTACACTCTTCTTTGGAGGGAATGAATTTGCTCCTGGTTTTAATATTGGAAAGACAACTATTCAGGATTACTTACAAGAGCATTTTATTAATTCAATGAAAGAAGTTGCTAAAATTTGTAAAGACCTACCCAGTGTTATAGGGTATGATATTTGGAATGAACCAAATAAAGGATTTATTGGGAAAGAGAACTTAAATCACTCATATGATTTATCCTGGGGGTTACGTTTTACTGGTTTCGAAGCTATGGCTACAGCTGCTGGCTATCCAATGAAAATACCTCTCTATGAAATTAAAGGAGTAGGAATGAAACATACTGAAACTAGATTAGTTAATCCTAATCGAGTATCCTGTTGGTTACCAAATGCTAAAGATATTTGGAAAGAATTAGGAATCTATGAAGAAGATGTAAATGGCAATCCTAAGCTTCTGAAACCACACTACTTCTCAAAAGGAGGAAAAACTAATTTCTTCTGGAACCATCTAAAGCCATTCATAAACAAATATGCGAAAGCGATGCGTACATTTGATAATGAAGCTATAATTTTCATAGAAACAGATCCATTCGAATTCATTTTTGCTACAGACCCCTCTTTTCAAGAAGATAATTCCAAGTGGACAAAGAAGGATGCTAAAGATATTGTGAATGCATCTCATTGGTATGATGGCATAACACTTTATCTTAGAAGATTCATGAAACACTTTACATTAGATACCCAAACAACAAAACCTTATTTCTTTTACAAAAATGTAAAGAATCTCTTCATTAAACAGCTAAGTAATATCAAAAAGTATTCCAAGTTACTAAATAACTGCCCTACTTTAATCGGGGAATTTGGGATTCCATTCAATATGTATAACAAGAAAGCTTATAGAAATGGTAATTGGCGGAAACAAATTGATGCTCTTACACTCCATCTTGATTGTATGGATGCAAATTTACTAAATTTCACTATTTGGAATTACACAGCTGATAATGTTAATGAATGGGGAGATTTGTGGAATTTAGAAGATCTATCTATTTTTAGCCGTGATCAACAAATTAATCCAGATGACATTAATAGTGGAGGAAGAGCCATTGAAGGTTTTTGTAGACCATTTGCTAGAAATATAACAGGTGAAATCATTTCTATGGCTTTTAATCGAAGGAAAAAACATTTTGTTTTGGAATATGAAAATAATCCAAAAATCAAAGATCCATCAATAATCTATGTACCTAATATTCAATACCCAAATGACTATCTAGTAACTGCACCAGGTGCTATATACATAAAAGATAGAAATGAGCAAATCCTTGAAGTGTACTTTAAATCTAAAGGAACACATAGAATTGAAATTAAGGGAAGATAGAAATGAAGCAATTCTACGTGGCAGTTGGGGCACTTATCGAAAAAGAAGATCAATATTTAGTTCTTCTAAGATCACCAGAGAAAGATGTGGGAGCGAATATATGGGAGTTTGTAACAGGTCGTTTGGAAGAAGAAGAAGATCCAGCTATAGGGGTATTACGTGAAGTAAAAGAAGAAGTGGATTTAGATGTTGAAGTAATTATGCCTATTCACACCTCTTTCTTTTACCGAGGAACAAAAGAATATCCAATGGTTTTCATCGTTTTTTGGTGTCGATACCTACAAGGAGAAGTCAAGCTTTCTTGGGAACATACCGAATACAAATGGGTTTCACTAGACGAAGCAATAAACAGTGAAGAATTGGGCTTATTTCGGAAAGGATTTACTATTGTTAAAAAACTAAAGGAATTCCTACCTAAAGATTTCAAGTTATAAGGACTATTAGATAGTTGGAGGATGTCTCTGAAGTTCTTGTTCCTTAGCCATTACTTTTAATTGTTCTTTTGTATACTTGACTTTCACATTTCCATCTGGTTGCAATTGAGCATCTCTGGTTCGAACTTTTACGATTTCTCTAGCACCAAATTTAATTCGCTTCTCAATTTCAATTTCGATGAAATCAGCAGAAATTTTTTCATATTTCTCTCGAATAACTTTTAGAACGGTGCCAGCTTTAACGCCTTTTGTATCAAAAACTATTTTTGATTTCAACATATCCGGTGTTACTTTACTCAATGGGTTTGAACTCCTAATAGGGACATTGCATTTTCAAAGGATACTTTGTAGTTTAAAGAGGGATTATAATGTTTTTTCATCAATTAAAAAAATATGGAATAAGGCAATTTCTCAAGTTATAAGGGGTAGCGTGAGTAGGAATAATAGGGTGGAGGAGACGAGGTTTGAGAGTGCAGCAATTACTGGAACAGCAAGATTGTCAGGATCTAAGCCTCTCTTAAATGCGAAAATTATTAGCAAGAACGCTATGGATTGAACTACTAAGAAACCAATAAAGTTAATCGCGAGTGAAATACCTAGTACCAGACCGATATGCTGAAAGTCTCCTGCAAATATTGAACCAAAGATCCCATAGAATAAGTGCAGAACAAAACCAGCAAGACCTACCCCTATTAAATTCGTCCACAAATCCTTATCTTTAATCGCAGAGAGGTTTGGTTTTAGAGTACCTAAAGCTAGATTTGTAGAGGTAGTATTTGCTATGATAGTTACTTCATCACCCAGTGTATCTATTAATGCAGGATAAACTAAGAACAATCCACTAATATTCTTTAGTGCAACATCTGCTTTACTAAGAATACCGCCTGTCAATGAGTTTATAGTTAATGTGACGGTTTGAACTGGGACAGCTTGCTTGAGTATTTTTCTGTAATCCTTATTTTTTACTTTTATACCAACTAAAACTGAAATGAAAACTAAATACAGAAATGCAGGAATAAATGCGAAATAGGTTCCTCTTGTTATTGAATTAAAACCCGATTCATTATACCAATTAGCAGGTTTCAACATACTAATCATTGCAGCATAGAGGAGAGTGCTTAAGACGTTGTTTACTGTAGACATTGTGGGATATACCCAGATATCTGGATTCAGTTTTCTTTTGAACATAAAGAAAGCCATGAAACTAGCGATTTGTGATGAAATCAAAGATGCAAAGGTTAGTGTCAAAATTGGTATAACAATGAAAGGTAAGGGATTTGGAATTCGATTTGCTCCTTGTATTATCAAGTTTATAATATAGGAAATAACACCAATCCAAAGACCATTGAAAGCTCCTAAAGTTAGTGTTGCTGAAATTAATGTGTAATACTGTTTTGTATTCTTGAGAATTTTGGGTTTAATAGAACCGAGATGCAAACCAGTACCTAGTCTACTAACTAAAATCCCTATCCCTCCATCAGAAGATAGTAACGGAGGATAGAGAAGTATGATAAATGCTCCAGCTTTAGCGAAAACCTCGGCAGGATCAGTTCTACTAGCATATTCCAGGAAAGTAAAGGTGCCAATACTTCCTGCACCAAGACCGAAAACATCAAAGAGAAGAGCAAGTAATGCTTGAACAGCAATTAAGAATGTGATTCTAATAACGGTTGGTTTTTTGAGCCATTCCTTTATTTTTACTCTATTCACGTAATTTCACACTCCTCTAGGTTGTTTTATTTGTCTGGTCAGGTTTAGAGAGAAATTTCCCAGTTTCTGGGAATACTATCTCCATCGTGTTGTAGTGAAAGCTAATTCTTATTTCTATTTTTCGCTTTTTTTGCAAAATCTCTTTATTGTGAAATTCTCTCTAAACAAGAATTGTCCAACAAAAGAACTAGATTCAAAGCTCTTTACTAAACAAGTTAATATATGTAAAATAGTATTTGAATCTTTCAAAATTCTCTGAAAGTAAAAATAGCTGTAAAAGATTAAAAGTTATAGTTTTTAAAAACTTCTATCCTATGAAAGCTATAACTGCGGTAGAAAGCGTTTCAGCATGACTTCCAGCCACTCCAGGAAGCATTATGAATGAGAACACTATAATGAATCCAGCACATGCTAAATCAGCTAAACAAGCCGTAAGAGGTATTGCAAAATTATCTGGATCAATTTCTCTTCTAAACGCAAAGATTGACAAGACATAAATTAAAGAACCAACAATTATGAATCCTAATATATTTGCTAATATCGTAACAATCATGACTAATATTATAAGAACAATAATTGGTCTACCAAGTTCTTCAGATATAATTCGAACCTCTTTAAACTTAATGAACGTTCCAACAAGACCTAGAAGCGCTGTAATGATTATTCCACCCGCTCCAATACCCGAAAATTTAGTCCAAACCGCAGGTTTTCTAAATGATTGTATCTTCGGTTCCGTATAACCAGCTGAGAAATCCGTAATTAGCATATTGGCAAAGATAGCATTTTGATCAACCAGAGTACCTATCAGTGCGGGAAATGCAACTAATAACTGAGGATAGATTTCTAAGGCTGCCTCACCTTGTGTGAGGATGAAGCCTGTAATTGTACCTATAATAGCACTAGCGAAAACTGCAAAAACTGCTTCTTTCATCATTTTTCTGTATTCATGATCTTTTCTGTTTTTCATTACTATATAGAATGTACCAGCAAGAGCTAGTAATGCAGGAATAATTGCTATATAAGTAGCAAGCATTTCATTTCCTTGTGCAACAGCGAAAACTTCTTGTCCATTTACTTCAATAAAGGGATGATCCCACCCCCATGGTCTGAGAGCAGCTAAAGCCCCAGCAAAAGTTACTGTTATAAGAATATTGTTTACAGTAGACATCACTGGCACTACGTAAACATCTGGATTCAATCCTCTTTTATAAGTGAAGAAAGAAACAGCACTTGTTATTTGAGTTGAAATGAGTGCTGCAACAGTCATAACAAGTATTGGAATTACAAAAAAGAATGTGGGATTGTAAACCTTCAAGTCAGCGGGAAAAATTAAAAGATTCATAATATAAGTTACAATACCAACTAAGAATGCATCTAACATAGCAATTGTTAAAGTTGAAGCAATCAAACTCCTGTAAACAGGTGTGTTTTTTCTAAAAGTAGGTTTCACAGTACCCAAATGCAAACCAGTGCCTAATTTTCCAGCAAGGACAGCTATATCTCCTCTTGCTGCTAATAAGGGACCATATAATAATAAAATCCATTTTATTTGTTGAGTATTCATTGCTACATTAGCAATGGTACCTGAAACAATTCCGCCGGAGTCGAAGGCAAGTGCTATCATAGCTTGGATAAATATTCCAAAAAACATATTCACGGCAGTTCTTTTGCCTATGCTCGACGTTGATGACATTTATTTCACCAATATACCAGGTAATTTTCATTGTACATGCGAAATCACGCATCCTAATTTTTCGTGTAATTGGCTAACTTCCTCTGCAGCTTCTTTTGCAGCTTTTTTAGCAACTTTCTTAGTTTCCTTTTCAGCTGCTTCCATGGCTGCTTCCTCTGCTGCTTTAATAGCTACTCTTTTACCAGTGCGCTCAACAACTCTCTCAGCTGATTTCTCAGCTACTTCTTTCGCTGCCTCTGTAGCTGCATCTTTCACTATTTTTTCAGGTTCATCTACCGCGGATGTTTCTTTTATTGCTACAGTAGCAGCTTTCTTGGCTGCTCGTTCGGTTTCAATCTTAACTGCATCCTTAACAACCGGTTCAATTTCTTCTGTTGCTTTTTTCTCAGCAGCTTTTGTTACTTTCTTAATAACTGTTTCAGACTTTTCTTCGATTGTATCCTCTGCTGCTTCTTTTACAGCTTGTTCAACTTTTTTACGGGCATCGTCAACAGTTTTCTTAGCAGCATTTTCAGCAGCATCTTGAACTACTTTCTTTGCTGCATCTTCCTTCAGTCTAGGTTTGTCTCCTTTTTTCGTCTTCATGGTTTCTTTAACAACCTCGGAGACGATCTTGTCAGTCATTTTCTTTGTTACAGTTTCAACAGCTTCTTCAGCAGCTTCTGAAGCTGCTTTCTTGGATGCTTTTTCTGTTGCTTTTTCCGCTGCTTTACTTGCAACTTCTTTTACTGTTTTCTTTGATGCTTCTTTTGCAGTTACCTCTGAAACTTCTTCGGAGACTTTTTCAACGACCTCATCTACCACTAACTCTGCTGCTTTCTTAGCTGCTTCTATCTCCGCTTCTTTTTCTTCTACTGCTTCTACTTCGCGTTGTTTGAAAGCATTACAAGCATCTCTTAATCCTGTGAAGATAATTGTATCACCGACTCGAATTTTGGTCCTTCTTCTTGGTTTGAAGTAGTGACCGCCAGTTCTTTTGATCGCTAAGACCCTTATCCCGAATTCATCAAGATAATTACCAGCGGGAACTGTTTTATCAACAATTGATGATGATTGTTCAACTATCATTTCGAAAATATTGTCCGTTGATTCCTCAACCACAAGCTCAATAATGGGGTGTGAAGGGAGTTCAGCTAGAACTGTCTTAGCAATCTGATTAGCTGAATCAGAAATGTTTTCAGTGGCTTCTATAATTCTAACAAGACCTTGAAGAGCTGATATTTCTTCAGAGGAAGTTCTTGATAAACGTAAAACAGCTATTTCTGCTTTATTTCGTATGGTATCAACTCGTTTCTCCATATTAGTAACGAGATGTGCTAATTCTTTATTATTATAAAGAACAGCACCATATGCAAGGTCAACCATAACTTCACTGGTATCTTTTAATGCGATTAGATAATCAACAATGTT
>JABLTI010000055.1 GCA_013166835.1 Promethearchaeati archaeon
TCTACTTTCCATATATAAGCAATAGACTCGTAAGTAATGATTTTATCAGCTTTAGGAATTTCAGGTGAAGATGAGTTAATTTCTAAAGAAAAAGCACCATACAAAGAACTAAATAAAAAAAGTAAAATGATGAAAATATTCATTCGGATGCGGTTCATCTTTTAGACCTTTTGATGTTATTAACTCAAAAATTTTCAAATCCATTAAAGACATATGAATTCTTATTTGATAACGTTTACTTTAATCTGAAAAATGTATTAAAGGTTCATTCAAAAACGGACTGCTAGCCCTTCAAGAAGAAGTGTGAGTTCTGAGCATCATTATTTTTTGAAAATCATTTTTGTCACCATAATTTATTTTACTATAAAGCAATAATTATCTAATATGGATATTCTTAACGAAATAGAACAGATTGACTCTCAAATTCAGAAAGTAAAAAAAATCCCATCAGATATTGATAATATCTTTTATAGATTAAGAGGACAAGGGGAAGATCGAAAGCTTACATTTTATACTTATAATATAGTTCATAGACTAGCTGTGTCAGCATTCGTTTGGATAGTTATTCTTCTTCTTAATTATGCTGCATTTCATTATGAAAGATTTTTTCTAGGAGTATCTATTTCAGTTATATTAATATTATTAATATTTACACCAATAAGAACTTGGGTTCTAGATTTTAAATCTGACAAAGTTTATTCAATTTTTAAAATTATGTGGATTCCAATAGTAAGAAAAGAATATTCAAAGAAATCATTTTGGAACTCAAAAATAGAAGTAATATTTTATGTATTCTATTATGAAAAATACATAAGTGAAAAAGAATCTCCTTATGAAATGGAGAAGTATTATGAAAGTCTGTTGTCTATGGAAGAAGATGTGAATTACGCAATAAGAAACTCAGATTTTGCATTTGTTTATATTACTTTTATGCTTGTGAAGAAAGGTAAGGATAAAGAAATAGAATCTAGTTTACCTAGAGGGAAATTTAGCTTCTTGAATACAAGAAAAATAAAGCAACATGAAAATCCCTTTCAAGTAATATTAATGAATTTTTTTACTGAAAAAAGACTAAAATTTCTAAAAGCATTTGTTGAATTTTTTCCACTTTCAAAACACTATTTAGATGAGAAAGATGGACCTAAAACACATAATCAATTATCCTGTAGTCTTACCAAAACTGAAACACATGTTACTGTTGAATATGAATATTAGATTTAAAATTTAACACTTCATGTTATTCTATCTGATTATCTACTTTTCAAGTCGTTCTAATATGAAAACATTTGAAAGATTAGTCATATACTTTAACCTATCCTTGAAAATTATGAAATAAAAAAAATCAGAAATGAAGTGAAAATTTTTTTCCTTTCTTCCTTTTACTGGTTAGTATTCAAGCTAGATTTCCCACCAGCATGTACTTACCACTTAAGCGTGACCTTCCCGAAATGGCCTACTAGCCCTGCAAGAAGAAATGTGTGCGAGAACTTCTATAACAATTTTTTTAAAATTTGAATGAGAACAGGAATATCTTTTCCTGGTTTACCAATCATCCTGCTTTCAAGAGCTGTTTGTTTATTCCTGGGATGAAAATGATGTGGTTTAGAAGAAACATTCCACTTGTCATCATAATTATCATATCTTATTCGATCAAATTTCTTCTGAGAAAATAAAATCTGGTAAGAATATTCATCGAAATCATTGTAACGAATGTAAAGTATGAATTAATATGATTTCATAGATCTCTGATAAAAATTGATTAATCAGTAATTCACGAGCGCGTAGAAGCTTTATTCGAGCATTAATTTTGGTTTCCCTCAATGTCAGCTTAGTTTCTTTAGTAAATTCTGAAGTTTCTCCTCTTCACTTACTAATTGCTTCAATTCAATCGCATCATTTTCAGCTTCTAGTAAGATTCCTTCTTTTGCTTTTTGTAAGAATTCTTCAATTGATTTTTCCTTCCATCTTGAGAGGATATCTTCTATGATTGATTGAATACGTCTTAGTTTGTAGGTTATTAATTCTTCAGCTACTTCTTTTTTCAAACGTACATCCATTTTTGCTCACTTGTACATCTGGTTTATATTTATATAAACTATTCTTAAATATGTTTTATTTGGTTTTCAAGATGGTGACTGTTACGTGTGTTGTTGGACGAAGGTTCCAATACAAGATCGGTTTGAAAGGTTGTGGTGTACGCGTCGAGTCTTCGGGCGGGATGCTCAACCAGCAGGTCCTTCCCTCTTAAGCGTGTCTTTCCCGAACCGGTCTGCTAGCCCTTCAAGAAGAAGTGTGAGTCCTGAGCATCAATCATTACTAAATTTTCTTTTTCACTGGAACAGGTCTAATGTTTTTACTGGATTTGGAACTTGTTTTAGACTTCTTTGAAACTGGTTTCTTTTTCACCACTGGTTTAGGTTTAAGAGAGCTACTTGTTGTTGTTTTCCTTTTTGTAGTATGAACTCTACTTGGTTTAGATGATACAGTTGATCTTGGAGGTAATTTTGGAACTACTTTCTTTTGCTTTGGTTTTGTAGTTGTGCTTCTTACTTTAGGCTTGCTAGATGAAACTTGGCTTCTTGATTTCACCTTAATTGGTTTCTTTACACTAGTTTTCTTCTTCACATGTAGTTTACTAACTTGACTTCTTGGCTTTACCTGAGATGATTTTGAGGAAGTTTTAGTTGACAATTTAGAAATCGGTTTAGCAGGTCTTTTTTGAGTTGTTGTTATCTTTACTTGTTTTTTCATCGGTCTAGCTAATGTTGGTCGTTGACCAGGCTTTCTAGAACTAGGTTTAGATTTGATTCTCCCAACTGTTCTTGAAACCCTAACTTTGCTTTTCTTCTTTTTAGAATTCAACTCTTTGATCCGAATAATAGCATATCCTGCTTCCTCTCTAACTTTATCATCTCTATCTTTGTTTAAAGCAAGCTTCAAAGAAGCTAATGCTCTAGTATCTCCAATTTTTGCTAATGCTTTTGCAGAATTCTTTCTAACATATCTATCTGGATCTGATTTTAAAACAGAAACTAATGCCCCTACAGCTCTTTTGTTACCTGACTCTCCTAGATTCCAAGCTGCTTTCTTGCGCACTCCGATATCCTTACTTCTCAAATTTTGAATTTCTTTTTCAATGGAAACTTTTTGCATTTGTATCCACCAGTAAGTGAGATCCCCAACTATCTTTTGTATTGCGCATCACCTATTTTATTGTAACTGAATGACCATTATCTGAGTATGGCAATTTGCATGATGGTTGGTTAAAGAAGAAGTATGAGTCCTATGCAGCAAAATTTGATATATTTAGATAATTGTGATTTTAGTCTAGGCTCAATTCAATTGATTAGAAAACTGTAAGAACTTTTTCCATAATAACTAAAAAAGAAAACAAAAATCGAAAGAAGTGTATTTGAAGACTAACAAATACTAAACTTCTTTTCATTTTCACTAAAAATACTGTACTATAATTTACTAGATATTTCTTTTAACGTCTCTAAGATTTTGGACAGCAAATCCTCCTCATCAAGTGAAGATGCTATTTCAGTATCAGCAGTAATTGCTGCCTGTCCTTTCATTTTAGAAAGAATACCTCGAATCTTATCAGTGTAACTACTAACATCCATTACACCTTCAAGTCTTTGTTCTGGATGAGATTTATCTCCACCTTGACCAGCAGTTTCAATATTGATGGTTCCAAAATTATTACCACCAATAATTCGATCAAGAATACCTCTACGCATAACAAAATTTGTTATGTTTCGATAAGGGACGATTTTAGTTCTTTTGATTAAAAATCCTCTATTAACTATAATTTCTTGGGTTGTTAATGCATAATTAATTGAATTGTAGTATGGAAATATAAAAATTATTCCAATAATATAAACTGGTACCATTACTCCCGCGGTAATGCTACTAAAAAGAACCACTACACGCGTGACATCTTTCGCTTCCAAAATTATAGAGATACAGGATGCTACAATGATTGCTATCATTGCTATCCAAATTAATGTCCATAAAATTATCATTTTTGTAATAAATTTTCTATCTGGTAGGAATTCATCTAAAACTTTCTGTTTTCCTACTCCAAAGATTTCAGTTTTGTTTTCAGTCATTTTATATCTATGATGATATTTCCTAATCTGAAATATAAGTCATTTTGAAAAGTAGACTTGTCAAACTCTTGACTAGTTCTGTTGTCTTAATCCTTATTAAGGAAAAGACCTTTTGTCAATCATCTCCTATATTTCTAATCTTTACTAGTTACTAAGGGATTAACGATGCAAGATACCGAACTATCTGTTGAATCAGAATATGTGCTTCGAGCAATTTCACATGAACTTCGACGGAAAATGCTGTTTCTAATTCGAGATAATACAAGTCAGAGTTACACTGAACTTTTAAGGAAGCTATGGCTTTCAACTGGTAAATTAAACTTCCATCTCAAGCAATTAACAGGGATTATAGAAAAGCAAGAAGATGGCTTTTATGTTTTAACCAAAATTGGAGAGCAAGCTGTTAATATTCTCGAGCAAATTAATTCAATGAGTGAGAATAAAGAACAAGTTGAGATTCTGAAAAAAATCAGTATTAGTACTTCACTCAAACAATTTAACCCCGCACCTGAGATAAAACGTAAATGGTATTTTTGGGCTATAGTAATTTATCTTTTTGCTATTTGGTGTCCTGTGATAGTAACTGTGAGTGTTTTAGATTTGAATTTCCTCAATGTACTCCAAACAGGCAAAGCTTCGTTAAGGATTCTGGCCAATGATGGAGTACTCACAGGTATAATATTGCTGCTTATATTTCTGACTTGTTTTCTCTTAGCGAAATATCATAAAACAATATCATATGAAATACTTGATACCGAGATTGCGATTGTTAAAGGATTATTTGTGAAAACTCGAGCAATCATACCATTCAGAACTATAACAAATCTTGTGATTAAACAGGGACCAATTGATCTTCTCTTAGGTATTTCTGAAGTTATAATACAAACAGCTGGTGAATCAGCAAAAGCAGAAGCTGAGGGAAAGATTGTAGGTATGTATTATGCAGAAGATTTAATTGAAGAGATTTTAAATCTAGTTAGACTTCTAGATCCACCAACCTATTTACGAGATAAAGTACCATTAACAAAGTCACCAAAGAATATAACTGCAATTTACTCACAGATTCTATCAGAGCTGCAAAAAATAGATGAGAAGTTAACAGAGTAATCATGAAGAAGAAGTGTGTGACCTGAGCATCAATATTTTTTGATTTTTTATAAAGTTATCTTTCAGCAAGTTTAGTGAAAGGGTTTAAAAAAAGGAATATTTCACATAATATTGGAAGCTTTATAATCACAGAGAAAAGCTTGTTACACACTGTCTGGAGGACAACTGAAATAATGATTGACATGGATTTTTTATTAGTTCAAACAAGAAAGCAGCAAAACCTCTTGATTATTGTGAGATTCTAGTGGCAAGACAGCTCCTAAACTAACTTCCTATCTTGAGGGATTTGTCGGTTTTAATTTGGGTTAATCAAAGAAGTTGGATTGAACGTTCTGTCTATTTGGTTTTTTTAAGAACCTTGAGATATTGCTAGATATGTTGCCATTATTGGTTCTTTTTCAAAACTAAGCAAGAACATCTCCTAACTGTTGAATTAATCCCCAATATTATTCCAGTTTGGAGAGTGAAAGAAATTTGGCTAAAATAAAAGAAAAAACAAAAAAAGTTAGTGATTTCAAAGAAAATAATGAACTAGATGATGGAAAAGAACAAGAATCCATTATTGTTGTAGATGAAGTATTTGATATTCTCCGTGTCGAGGATATTGAAAAGGTTGATCGAATAAAAGCTACCAAGAAAATAAAAGGAGTAACTCGAACAACTCGAGCAGTGGAACGACCTGAAAAACTAATGATATCAAGAGCTAGTAATAAATATTACACAGCAGAAGATTTCGATCCATCCTTTATGCCAATGCAAGAGCAAGAAATAGATTATCAAAAACTTAGAAGTGAATTGATAAACTATAGAGCAGTTACTGACTTGGTAGCTGAGATCAACTCCGGTAAAGAAGCATCCATCTATTCTGCTCATCTAAATGGTGCACCACTCATTGTGAAAATGTTCAGATTGCAACTAACATCACATAACAAAGCTAAAAGACGTCGTGTTGGTAATCCACTTACAAGAGCAACATCCTATGCGGAAACGGAATATTTCTTCATGAGCAAAGCATACAGAGCAGGACTTAATGTTCCAACTCCCGCAATGAAGATAAACAATATCATCCTTATGCAATTCATTGGAACAGATTGGGCTCCAGCACCACAATTGAGAAAAGTGATCCTAGAAGAACCTGAACTAATGTTCGACAAGATTGTAGAACAACTCAAAATAATGTATCAGAAAGCTAAACTAATACATGGTGATTTCTCAGAATATAATATACTGGTACATGAGAATAAACCAATTATTATAGACTTTCCACAAGCAATTGATATGAGCTTAGTTGGTAATCGCAGTGAAAATAGAATAAACAGTCATTTACAGGTATTACAGAAAGACATTCAAACAATCATAAATTACTTTGAGAAACAATACAACCTACAAGCTAGTTTTAAAGAAATATATCGATACGTTGCTGGTTTCGATGCTAGAAGAGAAAGAATAGATTTTACTATAGAAGAGATTGAGGAACAAATCAAACTACAGAAAATGATGGTACCAAGAGCAGAATTAGGAGATTTAGATGTACGAGGTAAGTAGCCAAAATCCTCACACTTTTTACATTAGATTATTCTTTCTCCTCAATATTTTTTTCAAAAAAGGATTTCTAACCTTTAAAGAAAAAGTGTGAGTAGAGACTCTATTTTTTTATTGAGATTTTATAAATTCTTAATAACTGATAAGAGAATGATATAGCTAAAGTTATTGGAGTAAAAATCAATGAATTCTGAATTTGGGACTGCATTAAGGATTAAGCTTCTTAAAGAAGAATTTTTACGTCTAATCAAATTATCTCAGAGGGAAATTATATATAGAGTGAAAAAAACGCACCTATTTGCTTTTGATGGTTTTGTATTTTATTGTGAAGAATGTGAGGATAGAGATTTCGATACTGTAATCGTTGGTTCAGAATTATCAAATATAACATGGTTCTTTGAAAAGGATAGAAAGAAAAAATAATAATACTTCATTCATTCTTCTTCAAGCGAATAGTTTAGCAGGTAGGTATTTCCTGTTTCAGCGTGTCCTTCCCGAACCGGACTTCTAGACCTTAAAGAGGAAGTTTGAGTCCTGAGCATCAATTGTTTTTCTTATGTGAAAACTATGATAGCATTTTGAATTTTTAAGAACAATCAATGCCAAAACTAATTACATGGTTAAATTAGATAAGAAGTGAGGTATGCTGATGGATTTAGAACTTGAAGGAAAAGTAGCACTCATAACTGGTGCTTCTGGTGGTATTGGTGCGGCTACAGCTCGGGTACTTGCTGCAGAAGGTGTTGATGTTATTGTTCATTACAATAGTAGTGAAACTAGAGCTAAAAAATTAACTAATGAATTAGGCACAAACGCTCTCAGTATTCAAGCAGATCTCTCGAGTGAACATCAAGTTCTTGAAATGTTTGAAGAAATTGAGAAGCAAAAGGGTAGAATTGATATCCTAATTTGTAATGCAGCTATCTGGCCTGAAGATTACACTGAAATTGAAAAAATGACTTTGGAGAGATGGAAAAATACTATGACTATCGATCTTGATAGTGTCTTCCTTTGTTGTCGCTCTTTTATACAACAGCTTCGAAAATTTGATGGTGATTCAGCTAGTATTGTTATTGTAGGTTCTACTTCTGCAGTTTTTGGAGCAGCCGGTCATGCTGATTATTCTGTAGCAAAAGCCGCAATAAGTTATGGATTAACTAGAAGCTTAAAAAATGAGATTATTAATGTTGTAAGATTAGGTAGAGTTAATGCTGTCTGTCCAGGGTGGACTGTCTCTCCAATGTCAGAAAAATATCTTGATGACGAAGAAGGTATAAAACACATTTTAAAAACTGTTCCAATGAAAAAGATTGCCGAATCAGAAGATATTGCAAATATGATTACAGTCTTGGCATCGGATAAATTATCAGGTCATATTTCAGGCGAGATCATTACAATTGCAGGTGGTATGGAAGGTCGAGCTTTACATCTTCCAGAAGAAATTGATTTCTCGAAAGCTTATAAAAGAAAAAAAAGAGAATCTTGACGAATTTACTCCCCATCAAGAAGAAGTGTGAGTCCTGAGCATTATTTTTCAAGTATAGCATTAATAAGATCCTCTGGCAATTTACCTTCTTGTGCAGATTTTTTATATGCTGCAGTCATCTTTGGACTAATCTCAAGGGTTTTTTTCAAATAGTAAATGGCTTGCTCAATTTTGCCTAGTTCTAAATAAGCAAAACCAATTCCCGTCCAAATATCGAGATATCTTGCTTCTTCCTTATCTTGAATAAATTTGCCTGCTTTCTCTAGGATTAGTAGTTTTTCTTCTTCATTCGCTGCTTTTAGTTCAGAATTATAACCCCAGAAAACTTGAAGGTTTTTAAACACTCCAAGAATCCGACCTAACTCTCTAACTGGCTCATCATGATCTTCTATTGTTATATCAATTACAGTATCGCTATCTGCACCTCCTCCTTTTTTCTTAACAAGTAATCTAGCACTTTGTTTGCCACGAGCATCCCCTCCAGCATCATCACCAGCTTGTAAAGCTGCGAAAAGTCTCTCCATCAATGAACCCTTAGTATTTTCAAATGCTAATGTCATTTTCTCAATTACTTTTGGACCAACAAGAATATTTCCTTGACAAGCATAATCCTTGCCAGTTTTATGTCCTGCCCAATAGGTGCAATTTTCACCTGTAAATGCATAAGTTTCTCCATTGAATGTTACCATGCCAATCTGTCTACTTTCAATACCATCATCGATTTCTCTGAAGTGTTCCATAATTTGCTCTATAGTTTTGTTTTCTTTTAATTGTTCAAAAAAAGCCGAAAGAAGAAATAATCTTCCTTGTGCTTGAGAAGCCATTACACCTTTTTCTGCTTCTACTCGACAAACTAATCCCGAGTTCCAAGCACAAGATGCAATAGCAAATCCAACTTCTTTTTCCTTTTTATCTATAGCTACTATTGAAAATGTCATAATCTATTCAAGCATTAATTTATTTAAAATAATAATTCACATTATGAGGTCACATCTTGTGAGTTGTAAAAAACTGTAATTTTCACTTAATTGTCATTTCACACGTATTGTATGCTTCAGCGTGCCCTTCACGAACCGGACAGCGAGTCCTGCAAGATGAAGTGTGTGCAGTGATACTACATTTTTTTGTTTTTATTCAAAGTACCTCTTCACCATCTATCATACAATCATCAACAATATTAAGCAAATTTTCTAATATTCTTATCAATTTATAAGAATTTATTCAATAAAATTTTTGTTCATGAATTCAGCGTTCTGCTTCAAACTGAAATAACCATCCAAAACAAACACAGCGATAAACTCATTTTATTCAAGACAGAATTTTTTTAAGGAGAAGAGGAATGGTTTATTGGATGTATTATTATGAAAAAATTTCCTTCATACCTTGGTGTTAAAGCTTTTGGTGTCAAAATCGGTGCTGTTCTCCCACGAGATAATATCGTAGAAGAGGTCTGTAAAGCAGTTAAAAAATGCCATGAAGACCATCTAATCGATGACCGGGACATCGTTTGTGTTAAGGAGTCAATCGTTGCGCGAGCACAGAATAATTTCATCTCTAAGGAAGACATTGGGATAGAAGTTAGGGAAAAATTAAAGCTATCCAAGACGGACACGCTTGGTATACTTTTTCCGATAGCAAGCCGGAATCGGTTTGTACCTATCTTGGAGGGACTGGTGCTAGCTGTCCCCAAGGGCAAAGTAGTCATCCAATTTTCTTATCCTAGAGATTGTGTGGGAAATCAGATCGCCCCTGAGGAGTTAGAGGAGCAACTAGGTATCAATCTTAGTAGAGAGGAGATACTTGCAGATCAATTACAAAAATATGATTTTCGTCACCCAGCCACGGGTGTGAATTATTTGAGCTTATATGAAGAGATCATCAAAAAAGCTGATGTTGAAGCAGAGATTTTTCTATCTAACAACACAAGTAAAATACTCGACCATAAACCAAATGGTATCATTGTGGCGTGCATCCATGAAAGGGATAAAGTGCTTGAAAGAATAAATAAGGTTTTTGAAAATGCTATCACGATGCAGGATCTATTCAATGATAGCAAAAAAGCAGTCTGGTCGGAGTGGGGGCTTCTCGGAACGAACATGTATTCTGAGGACAAAATAAAGCTACCTCCGAGGGAGTCTTTTAAAGTTGCTAAGGCCATCCAGAAAGCAATATACAACACTACTGGAAAAAAGGTGGAGGTACTGATATACGGTGATGGAGCGTATATGGATCCTTCAACGGGGATATATGAGTTGGCTGATCCAGTCTGTTCCTTCGGGCACAGCGACGGGCTGAATAGAAAACGGCAAGGAATAAAATACAAATTTTTTGTTGGTACCTTACATGCCCAAGGAAAAAAGAAGGGAGAGATTGAAGAAATCATCGATGAACAAAAACAGAAAATGTATGAGATAGATAATATCTCTATGGAGGGCACCACACCCAGAAAACTTGAAGACATTGCAAGCAGCTTAGCAGATCTCGTGACTGGTTCCGCAGATGCTGGCACACCCATAGTAATTATTAAAGACCTCTTATAATAAAAAATGACCCATGGGAGCAGATTTGAACTATTGTCCTCTTGCTTGTAGTACCAGTGTCATAAACGACTAGACCACCCATTTGTTAGAAGAATAGTTATTTGTAAGAGGGGAATAATCCTCCCCTCAGAACGTTTCTTCTTTAGATTTTTCACGTCATTGTATTGCCAAGGATTCGCTTCAGATGAGATGCTCAGTCAGTAGATACTTCCTACTTAAGCGTGTTCTTCCCGAACCGGACTGCTAATCTTGAAAGAATAAGTGAGATAAAAAATCATCTTTATTGTTTTAACTACTGATATTTTAACATTAATGTCAATTTACGAAGAAAATTAATTAAAATGAATCTATTATATAATTACTTGACAGATGCTAGGTTGAGAATATCATGAGAATGGGGAAAATAACTGCTAAAGCAGTAATTGAATGTGTAAAAGCAATAAACTATCTTTCATTAGATTCAAGAAAATCAGTTACTTCTGAGAAAGTACATAAGTATCTTAGAATGAGTTTTGAGTATGTTAATGATGCAATTGAAGTAGCTATAATAATGCAATTTATCAATAATGGTGAATCACTAACATTATCTTCTGCTGGACAGAAATTGATTAGTTCAACAACAAATCAATCACAAATATTATTCAGAAAACAATTGCTAAAATTGCCAAACATTAATCAATTGATTGTATTAATTTCTGAAGGAAATAGTTTCGAAGATGCAGTTAATAAAATTATAGTTTCCTATAATATCCAAGGGAAAGAAAAGGAGATATTATATTCTTTTAGAAATTTGATGTTGTTTGCTAATATGATTGGACCTGAAGGAACCATAGAAAAGGAATAAGCAATGAAAAAAAAATTCTTGATATAATCCTATTCTATAATTATGTCTTGCTGAAATGGTCTTTTAGCCCTTCAAGAAGAAGTGTGAGTCCTGAGCATCAGTTTTTAGGAGCAAGAAATTTAATAGTAATAAAAAAAATAACATAAATTATAATGATCTTAAATAATGCTTTAGTCAAGGAAATTATCAATAGTAATTATGATTTGGGTGAGATAGTATCAGTAAATCCTCTAGAATCGGGTCATGAAAGCGATAATATTAAAGTTACCACTGAAAGGGGAGATTACGTGATAAAATACTTCCCTCAAGAACCTGAGCATCTCAGAGAGGTAATTATTCTTCAAGATTTGCTTTTTTCAAAGGGAGTCAAACTTCCACAACCAATCAAAACAATTACCGATGATTTTGTTGTCGAATATAGTCCAACAGAAACCATAGCAATACAATCGTTTGTGTCTGGAGAAGCCATTGTTTTTCGCGATAAAGATCCTGAGAAAATGTTTAGTTTGATGAGCTGGTTTGGTAAGTGTCTTGGAGAGTTTCATTATCTTTCAAAATCCATAAACGAATCCGAAATAAGGCAAAGAATACCGAGAGAGGATTTCTTTGATCAAACTTCCGGGATGCAATGGGTGAAGGAACAATATGAAAAAGCAGAGACGCAACTTCCCCAACATGAAAAAAACAAAGCAATTCTAAAGGAATTTGAAATTTACCTGAAAGAAATAGATGAGTTATTCAGTAGTGATATGACATTAGGAATTATTCATACTGATTTAAAACCTGGGGATTTCTTTGCTGAAAATAATGAGTTAACTGGTATCCTTGATTTCAATGGAGCGCATTATTCCTACATAATAAATGAACTTGGCACTTGGGTCATGTATTCTTCACTCTACAAACCTAAAAATAAAACCAATTTTCAAACATTCATCAAATTTTATTTGGAACACTCAAAAATCCCAATGCAAGAACTAATATTCATACCTATGCTTCTGAAAGGGAGAGCTTTCGTTCAATTCTTCTACTTTGCTTACCGTATCCACAATAACATCACTCAAGGACTTGGTGAAGGTGAAACCAATCTTAAAGGGTTTGAGGATGGAATTAACTTAGTAGAGGCATCTTTGAAAATTCCGAGAACCTACTTCTATGATCTCGCTGTGCATGTTTTGGAGAAACCAAAGTAGCGTTATTATTCTTCAAAAGCTTCATATTCTGTTAACAATAATGAAAATATATGTCAAAATGGCCTGATGCTATCCCTCGAGAGTCAAACAAAAACCTAGAGGAAATTGAGAGCATCTCAAACTGGTTTGCAATTTATAGAATAAACAAAGATACTTTCGCCTTATTGGAACCATTTCACATTGAAGAAGTTGTTTCTTATCTGTTTATTGGTGAAGAGCAAGCCTTACTGTTTGATACAGGAATGGGTGTTGTTAGTATTAAACAAGAAGTTGAAGCTCTTACTGAGAAGGAATTAATTGTCTTAAATAGTCACTCCCACTATGATCATGTTGGAGGAAATTATGAATTCACGAATGTTTGGGCTTTCAACAATGATTGGGAAATAAAACGAATGAAAAACGGTGATTATTCACAGAAGAGGTTCAAGAATTTTGAGGACTCAAATATTTGTACTGATTTGCCAAGTGGTTTTGATAAGAATAGCTATCACATCAAACCTTCAGTAGTTTCCAAGATAATTAAGGATCAAGAGAGAATAGATCTCGGGAATCGAAAGCTAATTATTCATCACACACCTGGTCATAGTCCAGCTAGCATCTGCATACAAGATTACCAATACAAGTTATTATTTACAGGTGATACTTTGTATCCCGGAGAAATGTACCTTGATCTTGAAGGATCCGATTTTGACATTTATATCAAATCAATAAACTACCTAAATGATTTGTATGAAGAATTACTCTTTCTTTGTCCCGGACACAATGAAGCTCTTATCTCAAGAGATTATTTGCGAGACTTCAAGAATGCTTGTGAAAAAGTCAAATCAATAATACCTCAAAACCCTCCTCATAGAAATATCGATTTTGGTAATTTTAGTATCAGTTTTTAGTAATTTGAATTCTTATTTACAATCGTTTGTATTTTCTTAATTAATATAGCTAGATCTTCTTTCTGTTCAATGTTAAATTCATTTACAATGATACTCTTCTCTTTGTGTTGCTCTAAATACTTGAAGATAAGAGGGCGATATTCTTCATGAAATAATCTTATCACTTTAAAATTATCTTCGATATCCCCTTCGTAAGAACAGTTTTCGCTAACGTAAGGATTTGGTCTGATTTTTTCCTCATCCATTCGTTGTTGTGCGTGTTTGAAGCAGGTCTCTAGCAGTGGATCTATGAAGATAATTATCTCAGCTCGTTCAAATCGACTATCATAAGTTGATTTGTAAGCAACACCGTCTAGTATCCATTGTTCTTTATCAATGATTTCTTGATGTTTGGCTACGAATTCCTCTTCTGGGGTTCTTTCCCATCCTGGCTTCCAGAGGATTTTATCAAGATGATAGACTGGCAATTGTAATTCTTTCCCAAGTAGAACTGCTAATGTAGATTTACCCGCCCCGGAATTTCCCATAATTGTTATTCTCGTCATTTCTTTCTTTTCCAATTTTTTACAAAAATAACTAATTCTCAAATTAGGTTTTCGTTTATTTAAACAATATTGAGATTTCTCTTCAGCTTCTTTTAATTAAAAGTAGCAAAAAAAGAAACAGACTTCAAGCCCTTCATGAAGAAGTGTGAGTCCTGGGCATCCTATGGATAATCCCTTACTCATCTTTAATTTGAATTGGTTGTTTTGCGAGAGTGACTCGAGAGCTAATTTCAATACTGTTGATGTAATAGACTGCACCTACGACCTCTGTTCCGTGGCCAATCGTCACGTCCCGACCCTTAACATCCCCTGCAACAAAAGTCTTTTTGATATTAACTTCATTATCAGCAACAATGTTGCCATGAACTTTATATGGATGTTTAATAGGACGTCTGTCTATAGGCCTGCCGATAAACACGTCTTCTGCCTTGATATTTCCTTCAACAGTTGTATTTCCACGTAAAATTACCTCTTTTTTAGACATGAGGTTTCCTTGGATATTTGTTAAGCCAGAAATTTTAACCCCTTCAAGAGCTTCTAATTGTTTCCCTGTTTTTAGCGTTCCTGACTTTGAATATTTTCCTTCAATGAGAATTCCACCGTCAATAGTAGTTGATCCCGCTGATCTTGCATCTCCTTCAACGGTAAGAGAACCTTTTAGTCTAAATGTTCCAGAACATTGAAAATCTCCAAGAACAGATAAATCCCCTGACCCTTTTAAGCTGCCTGAAGATTTAAATTCCTCACATTCCAAATTCCCATTTATTCTCGTTGAACCAGATGCAACGAGACTTTCATTTATTTTTCCTTCCGGAAGTGTTGATGAACCAGATACTCTCATTTTCTTATCTCCTTGATTTACTTATAGATTGTCTAATCATTATAATTAAGGTATGGAATTCATTAGTTCTGATATTCTAAACCTTCAAGTTGCAGTGGGAGTCCTGAGCATCAATATATAGTTATTTTTTGTTTTTTCGCTAAGTCGAGTAAGTGTTGGTATTGCCAAATTCTTTCATCGGCAATAACGGTTGCTGCATAATTGGCAGCATGGATAGCGTGACCCGCAACATGGGCGGTTGCTGCTGCGTGTCCTGCTGCACGAGCAACTGCACGTGCATCACATTCTTCAATATCACGGGCAGCAGCGTGAGCAGCGAATGCAGTAGTACGAACCTCCCCTACAGATAGCTTACCATGCACCCAAGCTCGTCCTGCTTCTATTGCTTTTCTAGGTCGATCATCTTTCGGATACTTTTCTTCAAAATATGATAATATATGCTCCGCACAGTCAGTCGCCCAGATTACTAATGTTCTGTGGTCTATTTTACTCGTTAACTCTGTGATTGCATTTTTTATGTCCTCTTCCCCTTTTTTATCAACAAAATTAACTTTTTTCAATCTAATCCTCTTTATAATTGTGTAAGTAAATTTGAATAATATATGCTTTTTTTCATTTTGATTAAATGTCTATTATTGGTAATCCTTTTTCTTCCAAATTTGGTCTCATATCTTTCTGTCTAACTGTATCTGTTAGTCCATAGTCTCTTGTCAAATATTCATGATAAATATCAAAATTAACAGCCATTTTGTTGTATAACATATCTCTTATTTTCAATAACTCATTAGGCAAACAATCTACGAAATACTCTCCATTTGAATTCAAACAATAATCGTTTCTATCTAGATATCTAATAGCGAATTCTCCTTTCTTCTTGGTTCTTATAGAGACATGTTTCTTACGTTGATCCACTAATCCCAGAGTAACAAGTTTAATCATTAATGAGTTAAATCGCGATGAATAATCACTTGTTAGATAACCAAAATCTGAGCAATTAAAAGAAATTTGATTTTTAAAATCAAATATATAATCTTGTAAGCGTTTAACACCTGTTGCCCACAATCTACTTATTTCAAATTTCTCTTTTGTAAACTTTCTTATTGCAGCTAGAACAACAAGTACTAAATCCTCTCCAATTATTTCTTTCTTCTTAATGAGTTCTTTTCTAATTTCCAGATTTTGTGCTCTCAATTCCAATTTTAAATTTTGAATTATTTCTTGTGTATTGTTTCCTCTCTCATCGCCGTATACCGCTATGAATGAGCTAGCATATGAGTCTTTTAGTATGCCATTTACAATATTTGATTTACTATGTAAAGCGAATGTTACTAGTTCAGATTTATACTCAGTACTAGCTACTCTTTCCTCGAAATCATACACTAACTTAATTGTAAGAGGTGGAGGTTTGACATAAACAAAATCAATAAGAAAATTAGAGTTCAATTTCTCGTTTATATTCCTTTCAAAAATCATCTTCCTATCTTTATATTTCGTAAATAAATAGAAATCCAGTCGTTCTTTTGGTGCTAAATCAAACATTTCTATCTTTACGATTTCTTCCAAGAGTTTGCCTTTTAATGCTCTACTTAGATAATCAGCTTGAATATCATTTGTGGCGTCTTTTGTAATATTTGATACTAAATCATAATCAGTCCAATTTTCATGTAATTTTTGTATAAGTTGCCTATATTTTGTTTCATCTAATAATTCCTTTTTCTTTCTAAGAAAATTCTGTGTACTACACATTAACATTTGATTAGCAACACGATTTTTTGTGTCTTGTTGAATTATCGAAATTAGTTGTTTTCTCGAGAGCAAAAGATTCTCAACAACAAATAATTTGTCTGGATTGAACATAATTTCAATATTTGAGATCAAATCATCTTGCATGCTTTTTTGCAGTCTGATCCTAAATGAATCCATAATGGAATAAATGTCAATATTAGCCGGTAATCCACAATGATAATTATCTCGAATAATGTAATCTACTTTATCAAAATCTAAATCACCATTGAGTAATGGATAGAGAATAGCTATCGGTTTTGGTATTTTATCTAATTTGTATGCTAGGAAATTAGCAATGTTCATAGGAGTGCAAATCTCTTCATCTTTGAGAATTCGTTTCAATTCTTTGTTTTTTCTTATTAGTTTCTGTGTATAGTCATCGTGGGAATAATTCTTACCTGGATATAATTCCGGATCTCTTTCGAAAACCCATTCAATAGCATGAGAAAATGGTGGATGGCCTAAGTCATGCAGTAAAGCAGCAATTCTGATGAATTGTAAAGTTTTGTTGTAGCCATTAGTTACACTGTGTTTATCCTTCAAAATTGATTCAGCATGTTCTTTCAGTTTCTCAATTTTACTGGCAATAAGATACGCAACATGCATTGTACCTATTGAATGCTCAGAACGCGTATGGTTAGCCCCAGAGAAACTTATAGATGCTAAACTCATCTGTTTGATATTTTTCAATCTTCTAAAAATATCTGATTCGATAATGTCCTTCTCTAACTGTGTTATTGGTATGTTCTTCCATACTGGATCATAAATATACTCAACGAATTCTAAATTTTCTGAAATTTTGCCCACTTTCCTATAATCTAACTAATTATTAAAAATTACAAATATTAATCTTCTTTAAATTGAATGCTCTGTTATCATGTACTTTCCCCTTCGAAGTAACCTTTCCGCACCGAACTTTAAGACCATTTTAATTAGTGCAGTAATCGTTGGATTTTTATAAAAAACTATCTGCTTTGAGTTTGATGTCTAACCTTAAAGAAGCATTAAATCCAGTAATTAGAATTGAAAATTTAACTAAAAATTATAAATTAGGAGAATTGTCCATTTGTGCTTTGGACAACGTATCATTTTCGGTTGATTCTGGTGAAATGGTATTTATTATGGGGCCTTCCGGCTCAGGCAAAACAACGCTAATTAATTTGGTAGGCGGCATAGACCACCCCACAAATGGCACTATAGAAATTATAGGTGAGGATATAGCAAAATACACTGATAAAGAATTGACTCTTTATCGAAAGAAAAGATTAGCCTTCGTCTTTCAGTTTTATTCGTTAATTCCAACACTAACTGCTCGTGAAAATGTTGAGCTCACATTAGAATTAACCCTCCGAAAACGAAGAAATATCAGCAAAATCGCTGAAGAACACCTAACACTTGTTGGGTTAGAAGATCGAATGGATAATTTTCCATTTCAACTTTCTGGTGGAGAACGTCAACGCGTTGCTATTGCTCGTGCTTTAGCAAAGAGCCCAGATATTTTGCTTGTTGATGAACCCACAGGGCAATTAGATCAAAAAACAGGGGATAATGTAGTCAGTCTTATTCGTAAAATTGCCAAAGAAAAGAAGAAAACCGTTTTATTGGTTACCCATGACCATGAACTAGAATGCTATGCTGATCGAGTGATTCGCTTACGTTCAGGTCAAATTGTAGCTGATGATACGAATTCTTTGCTTAGTAGTACTGACGAGGGAACATTATCAAATGCTGCAAATATATAAAACAATTTTCCGAGAATTCCGATTCCAAAAAAGAAGGACCTTTTTATTATTCTTGGTTTTCTTTGTTATCGTGTCATTTCCGTTAGCTATGTTCTCAATTGATCCTAGTATCAATGCTTCTGTCATTGAAAGCAATGAATCATATAAATTGACATACTTGGAAATGGGTTTTCAAGGAAATGTTGATGAAGTTCGCTCTAGTGTGGATGATTTGATT
>JABLTI010000056.1 GCA_013166835.1 Promethearchaeati archaeon
TGAGCTCACACCTAATGGTGGAACCGAACCTTGGGGTGATGCTTTATACTTGGCAAATACTTGGGATTGGCGAGATGAAGTTCCAAAACTCCTCATCATTGTTGGAGATGAAGATTGTGATCCCGGCATGGTAGTAGGAGTTGGAAGTTCAGAAACCTATTACAATGGAACACAATTATTAAATGTTGTAACAAACTTGAAGGAGAAAGGTGTCAAGATAAATTCCGTCATAACCGGGATAAGTGGAATTGTTGAAAATCAATTTAATTGGATAGCAGACTATACTGGAGGAGAATGTGTTAACTTAGAAGAATTACAATCACTCCCTGAACCAATTGATTTACCAGAACTCATTGAGACTTGGTCTTTGTCATTGACTCGAGAGTTTTTCGTCAATCTTTATGCAAATGTCACTTGGATTGAATTAGATGATGATACAAATCCATCCTGGGATACTCAAGTTTCTATGTATATAATTATAGATTTGGCACCCCCCTCAATCCAAGTCTCGTATATTATAACTGAAGAATCAGTTAATGATTTCACTTTAGATTTGACGATTACACCAAGAGATCCTTCAGGAATTCTCTCAGCAAGCCTGTATTGGACAGATGATGATCTAAATACCCCTCCGGAACCAACCTGGCATTTCGTTCCCTTAACGACCAAAATTGGTGATTCTTATGTCGAAGCATTTACTGGTTTAATATCAGGACAAAATTTCTCATTTTATATCTCAGCATTGGATACTATGAGTAATCTAGGAATTACAGACATCTATAAGATCCAAAGCCGTTCGGAACAGCAGTAGAATTCCTATTAATAAGTGATAATTCTAATAAAACCATTAGTTTTGACTTGGATACTCAAACGATTGGTTATTTATGGATAACATCTGAGCAAACTTTGACATTTGAATTCCTTCCATTGGTAGACTTTACTGCATTATTAGTCCACCAAGTAGGGAATTACTCAATTTATCAAATTACAGCATTAAGTACTAACAAAATAGTATCCGTAAAATTCTATGGCGATACTAGCAGTTCTGCAATCGAAGTACAATGGGATTATGTTCATGTTGTTGCTCGAGCAGATATTAATCATATTCAATGGACTATTAATGAAGAAATAGCAACTATTCTTATACAATCTGAAGTAACAGATTCAGAAGGGGGATTTCTATCTGTAATAATGTATGATAGTCAATTGATTGTGAGAGTTCATATTTTTGACTCAACATGGACCAAAATTGGTATAGCCACCGCAGCAGAAGCCATTGCATTGGATACTGGTTCGTATTACTTCTGGGTTGAAACAATCTTGCGAACAGGCAGATTCTCGCTATATATTGGTAGCACTCCGCGAACAACAGATGATCCATATCAAACAGCTTACATATCAGGACCATCATTTCTCACAATTATAGCACTATTCTCATTATCATTAGTAATAATGACTTTGCTCTCATGGTACAGAAGGAGGAAATGATTTGAGGAAGAAATTCTTTACTTATGTTATTATCTCAAGTGTGCTTATTGTTTCCATCCTTATCTCAGCATTTGCTGTTAATTTATCGAGAACTAGAGAAATCTTATCTGAACCAGAATTTGTGGAGGATTATTCATACCTTCTATATGATAACACTCAATATGATTTTAACAATGACAAAATAGTCAAGATTGATTTTAATACTTCATATAATTTTATTGAAGTAATCAATTTGGACCCAGCTCAAAGTTTCGAAGGTGGAATTGCATCAATTGGAAGCATTGAAAATGCCACAAATATGGAACATGGAGTTGTTGAATTATTTACCTTTACAAAAAACTTGGACGTAATTAGTTACCAGAATACTGCTTCTTATGTTGATACAACTGCATACAATAAAACAAAATACTTGACCGGAAAAGCAATTGATAACCGTTTTGATGGTGAAATAGGAAATCCAATGATTGCTTTACTAAAAGAAATACCGCTTAATGACACACATTGGATTGATTTTCTCGAGATAAATTCCAACAGCCTAGATTTCAATTATACTTATTCAATACCTAAACCTCATTTCGAGGAAATATCTGATTTTGAAATCATAGACGTAGATAGTGATGGCAAATATGAGTTATTTGTTCTCGGTAGAAATACCACCAATCCAACAAATTATTCCTTAGCTGAATACAGTTATAATTCGTCAGCTAAAATCTATAATCTTACCAACACTTACATTTGGAATGGTACAAACCAAAACTTGATTGAGATGAGTGTGATTGCAGAAGCTGCCAATGTTCATTTCATCATCGCAGGTATAGATTCTTCTTCTTTGGAATCCTTTACACAAGTAATCTCAATTACTCGAGGTAGTACTCGCAGTTTCAGTCTAACAGGATTAGAATACTATTCCTTTGGTGCAGATACTTTCAGAGTTTATGGAATGAAATTGTATGATACTGGTGCTGCAAACTCTCGAGGTGTAGCCTTATTCGGTTCTTACAGTGTAGGTGTTTCTGATACCTATCCATTTTGTCTTAATATTGTAGATATTGTAAATCCAATAATTGCTCCAGATTTCATAAGTTTGAGCTATAACCCAAGTTGGTCATTTGATGGTTTAATGGTGGACATAGATTACGATGGGATTGATGAGATAATTCAAACAACCTATGATTTAGTTGGGACAATAAAGAGTGATTATGTGGTCATGACGAGTTCTGGATTAACAGAGGTTAATAGTGATACTACTGATCTCTACCAAATAAGATCAAGTGCTAATTTGGGTTTATCCGAGTTCCAGATATCCTCCTGGATTGGTAAAAATGACTTGGATAATTTTGCAATTGAGTTCTATTATCCTCATCATGTTTCTTATCAGTTATTTGGTAATGCTGAAGTATTAACTCAATATGAAGATAATCATTTTTACTTAACAACTACCAACCTGGCAGGGAATTCTCAATCAAGATTGGATTTAGAGATTCATGTTGGTTTGTTTTCGGATCCACTGGTAGATAGGCAACTGACATCAACTCCTGGTAATTTTACATATTATGCCGTTGAAATAGTTCCCCCAGAAATAAATGAAGAAATTATCCTAAATATTACTAAGGGAACAGTCAAGTTGATCAAAGATGAAATACCAATAAACATTGAATATCCGCTAAACGCTTTGGTTTTAACTCCTCCAGGTTCTGTTCAGATACGAAATGCTCCTATGAAAACACAAACCTATGAGGTATCAATAGAAAATACCCTTTCACAAGAGATCATTGTAACATTTGAAATTAGTGGTTCAGTATCAAATTATTCATTTATTAATCAAATTAACCTTACAGTTGGTGAATCAGTATCTATACATTTAGATTTCGTTTTCTACGGTTCAATTCCAGAAGCCAAATACGAAGAAACTATTACCATTACACTAACAACTCCTGCCGGTATCCATAAATTCGAATCAACAATACTTGTAACAAATCTCTTCCATGTGACAGTCAATGATTTGTTTGTGATTTTTGGAATTATTGCAGTTCTAGTTGTAATAATCTACATTGGATTAGCAATGATGATTTTACGAAGAACAGAAGAGGCATTTGATAAACACTTTACAACAGAAGAACCAGTTAGACTGGACTTTAAGATTTTCAAGAAGAAAGCACTCAGTAATCTAATACAGAAATACTCTCTGGAAAGGAATTGGAAAGCAGGGATAAACATGGCCAAAGAATACCAGCCAAAATATGTCTCGCATTTCCATAAATACAAAGTGAAGGAGCAATTGATTTCTGGTCAAAAATTGATGGATCAAGGCAAATTTGATGATGGATTATCTTATTGGCAAGAAGCAAGAGACTCTCTAGAAGTGATTGGACAACATGAATGGATAGACATGTTGACCTGGTTAATAGACCCACTTCAAAGAATCGTAGAAATTAGAGCAATGAAAGGAACTGAAAAAGCAGCGGCCTTAGAAAAAGAATTCCAGAATCTAAACAGTATGAAAGATCAGGAATTCGTGATACTCGAAACAAAAATTAACATACCATTATACCTTGTTGCTGAGGAATTGGGAATAGCTCTAAAGGATGCAAATGAACTGCAAACCTCCCTCAATTACTTACAATTAGCCTATCAAGGAGCCCCTGAGAAATTCAAAAACAGAATCGTAACTGAGATAACTAGCTTGATTAGCCTAGGTGTTACCCCTACAGAGTTTGCAATGCCGATAGATCACGAAGCTATAAGGGAGAGAATAGAAAAGAGAGTCGTGAGATGCTTTTCATGTGGAGAAGCAAGGACAAATATTAACGAGGTTTGCTCGAATTGTGGTATTGATACTGTTCTCTGTTCTGTGTGTAAACTACCAATTAGTTTCGGTTCAGAACCTCTAGAATGTTATCACTGTCAGAACGTCGCTCACAAAGAGCATTTGCTTGAGTGGGTGAAAGTGAAAGGGATTTGTCCTGTTTGTCAACAAAAGCTTGTTGCTGATAAGCTCACCATCGCAGAGGAAAAGGAATAGCATATCTATCCATCCATAGGGGAAAGAGTAAGCTGCCCCTCAAGCAATTGGGGGGTTAGCTTTTCTCCTTTTTCTTCTCGAGTAATAAGTCGCTATATGAATGGCTTTGAATATCAATTTCTTTAATATCAAATAATTTAATGTAAGACCGAACTATTTCATCCATATGTTCAATTTCATCAGGATTAGTTGTTATTGCTTCAATTTCTACAAATTTTCCTAATCCCTCTACATCATCAATATTGAATTTAACGTTATCAATAAAGTAAACCTCTCGTTTCTTCTCAACAGTTACAAGCTCCCCGAGAGCTATTTTGAGAAGTTCCTCAAGTTTTTCAGGTTCCGGAGTTTTGTAGAGAAAATACTCACTTGGTTTTATCCCTTTAATATTATCTCGTATGTAAAACACTAAAACACTTTCAATTGTGCTCTTACGAATTTTCAATCTGCCAGTTGGGTTTTTAAAATAAACGTCAATTTGATGATCTTCTCCACCAAAGAGTGCCCCTTTTTTCTTCAATATATTCCTAATGCGAGTATGATCTTCACATTTAGCTTTAATCTCAACATCGATCAAATTTGATTCACCATGAATGCAATTTGCCTGTGGGTAATTTGCCCAACCTATCTTAGTTTTTTCACTATTTTAGAGTATTCCAACAAGATTCCTAAGTAAATTCTAAAAAAAATTTCGTTCGAAATCAAAAACGCGGGACCGATTCGAGTAGAACCGACCCGCGTCGAAACAGGAGATAGTCAATATTCAAAATGGCGTGCCAAATGGCATTATGCACGCTAAGTAATATTAGCTTTCTAAAAATATAAAGGTATTCTTCTAGCTGATTTTGAATCATTCAATTGTTTCCTTAACCAATTGACTAATTATTTCAACTAATTTTATATTGATTTAATCATTTGTTATGACTAATTAAATAAATAAACATCAAAACAAATAATAAATATCTGAAATCAAATGGAAAATCTTCATTCTTAACTTAATGCCTCTGGCAAATCATCAATTCGTTTCAAAATAAAATATACACCAACTGCAATTCCTGCAAAAATTAAAGCACCAAAAATTATCCCCATAGCACTTCCGGCACTACCAAAAACAAACATAGCAATTATACTACCAATACCGATTACTACAATCCAACCGATGATAGATTTCTTACTTTTAGCTGTCTTATTGTTAATAATTCTTTGAATTTCTATCATCTGTTTATCCTCAATCACTTAACAAATCATATACTCATTAACTATTATTAAAAATTATTGAACCAGAATTTCATTTATCCTTTTGTATTTTTTAAGAAAAAAGGCAAATTACCATATGTTTTTAAGATTCAAAATAAGAAAAAGATACATAGGACTTAATCATTAGGTTGATATTATGAGTGAAGACAAGCTTTCTGCTTTAAAAAATTTGATTGATACTCCCAAGGATTTGCACAAGTTGAAGATCTATGAGGGGAAATTAAATCAAGCATGTACTTTTCTTCTCTTTGATAGTCGGAAAATTGTGATTAATTCTGAAGCATCTAGTAAATCTATAGAAGAAGCTGCTCGTTTAATTCCACAAATAAGAACCCGGGTGGAATCTCTCATTGATAGAGCAAGAACACAAGATCTCAGGATAAGACCAGGAACCCCTGAGAAAATACAAAAACTAATAGCTAATAATAGTTTGCTCTTTGATTTCATCATTTTCAGTCGTGGTTGGGATCTAAAGGAGGAACTAAAGGAACTGGATTCATTACTTGTTTTAGGAGAGGTTGATAAGATAAAAGACCATGTAAAAAAAGTATTAGAGCACATTCAAACGATAGACGAATTATTCGCACAAAAAGATCATGCTAAAACTAATATTCAATCCTCTGAAGATGTTGCCGCAATTTTGTTGGAGAGATATAATAAAGAAATGGCCATTGCTGAACAAGCTGGAGCTTTGAAAGGCATTCTAAAGCTTGACAAACCAAAATTCATTGGAAAAAGCAAATATTATGATCAACTTGGAAATTTCATTTTGAAAATCGCAATGACTTACGAATTAGAATCCAATGACACTCCAATAGCGATTAGAGCAATAAATGCGATTCTAAATAGAGAATATCCTCGAGTAAAAGCTGATCTAAAAGACATAGTTAAAGCGGTTGAGATTCTTGATGAAAATGGCTTACTTATTTTAAAGCAAGATCATGAAGGATTGTATTGGATTCAGTTAAGTCCATCTGAAAGTGAAGCGAATATTGTCCTAAAAATGGCAGAAGCAAAAGGGTATCTTACATTAGAAGAAGTTATAATGGAAACAAATTGGTCTATTGAGAAGGCAACAGAAGAATTAGAGAAATTCGTGAAAGCAGGTTGTGCAATTAAAGATGCTAGCTATTCTTCAGGAACCAAGTATTATTTTCCTGGCTTAAGTGAGGATGATTCAGAGACCTAGTAGGAAATTTCAATATTCATTGGAAATTCAGGATTTTTGATAACTATCAGTAGTATCCCTTCTTTGGTATTTACTTCCCAGTAGTTGTCAAGAGATTCATCATTACTTCTGAATTTTTTGTCATTAACTAGAACCATTTTGGGGATTCGGTTATCGTAAATTCCAAAATGTATAGAGTTATTAGTTGATGGTAAATCATCTCGATTTCCTTGTTTAGAAACATCAATTGAAACACTCTTTCTTTTATCAACACCATAAAAAGAAAGGAAAGAATAATCACCATCCTCAAAAGCCTTAGTTGAACCATCATCTAAATAGACATTACCAAACATTTCCTCATCTGGAAAAATCTCAATGAATAAAGGATAATCAACTGCTTTTTCTACATTCTGGACTATAGGACCAAAAGGCATGATACTACCAGCTTTCACGAAAAGTGGTAGTTGATCGATATCCACATCTCTTTGTATAGTTTTCCCACCCTCAAGTAAATCTTTAGACCAATAATCATACCACTTGCCTTTAGGAAGATAAATATCTCTGCGAACTGAACTCTTTCCATTAGCTGCTTTTGTGAGTATTGGAGCAACAAGTAATTTATCACCAACAAAGAATTCAGTATTATACCATTTTGCATTATAGGTTTCAGAATCAGAAGGAAATTCCATGAATAATGGACGCATTAAAGGAATCCCGGTAAGAGTTGCTTCCCAAGTAAGCGTATATAAGTATGGTATCAATTGATATCTTAATTCAATATATTTCCTAATTATCTTTTCAGTTTCTTCACCAAAAGCCCAAGGTTCTTGTGATAATGTTCCCTTAGCTGAATGATTTCTAACGAAGGGATAAAAAATACCAAGTTGATACCATCTTGTAAGTAATTCAGCATTACAATTTAGAGAGAAACCTCCAATATCAACAGCTACTAAAGGTTGACCAACAAGTCCCATATTGAGAAGCATAGGAATTGTTTGTTGTAATCCTATCCAGTTACTCAAATTATCGCCTGTCCAACTAGCAGCATATCTTTGTATGCCTGCATAACAACTTCGTGTAAAGAGAAATGTTCTATTATTACCTCGAAGTTTATCCACACCATCTCGAGTAGCCATCATCATACTTTGACCAAAGATATTGTGTGCATCTTTGTGATCTCCACCTAGACCATCCATGTTATGTTCTACATCATCAAGGGCAGTTCTTTTGAAAGTAAAAGTTGAGGGTTCATTCATATCTATCCAAAAACCTTCAACACCAACATCGAAAAGTGTCTTAAACTGAGTGCCCCACCATTCTCGAACATCTGGATTTGTAAAGTCAGGAAAAATGCTTTTTCCTGGCCAAACTCGAGTTACATATGAATTTTGATTTGGAAGTTTACATTGGTAATCATTTTTAACACAATCAGCAAAAACTTTGTAATTTTGATCTACTTTTAAACCAGGATCAGTTATTGCAATAATCTTGAAACCATCTTCACTAAGATCACTAATCATCTTTTTAGGGTCTGGAAAGCGATCTTTGTCCCAAGTAAAACATCTGAAACCATCCATGTAGTCAATATCTAAATGAATACTATCACAGGGTATTTTTCTTTCACGGAAATTACGAGCAATATCTCGAACTTTTTCTTCTGGGTAATAACTCCAGCGACATTGATGATGTCCGAGAATCCATCTCGGAGGAAGAGGTAGAGTTCCATTTATTGAGGAGATTTGCTTACAAACTCCTTCCAAAGTGGGACCTGTAAAGAAATAGTAGCAAATAGGTTCACTATCGGTGAAATATTCAACTGTGCTTTTTCTATTCTTTTTAGGTTTAATAATTGAATAGTGATGATTATCATAAAAAATGCCATAAGCAGAACCATCTTTTCTTACACTTATTTGGATGGGTTCACTTTGATAAAGAGGATCATCGTTTTTACCAAAAGAAGTTGGATCAGTATTCCAAAAAATCATCTTCTTTCCATTTTTAGCTAACTCACCAGTTCGTTCTCCAAATCCTACGTGCAATTCTTGTGTAGGTGAAACCTTCCGTAAAGACCCCCATGAACTATATTTCCCAAATGAAACAGCTTTTTCTTCTTCATTCAAAATTTCACCATTGATTTTTTGAAAGGTAATAGTTGAGTTACTTTCATTGATTTTTATCAAAATATCATTTTTGTCTGAAACATTTTTATCAGTTTTTATTGTGAGATATCCACGTTCTTGTTTCAATTTAAGAGCAATAATAGCTTGCGGTTCTTTGGAAGCCCAAGAGATATGTTCTCGAGTTAATTTGTTCTTTGAAGCTCGAACTCGCCAAATAGAAGGGGAAACCAGTTTGATTTCTAGAAAACCATTTTCACATTCAATCGAAGCAATATTTTTATCAGATTTAAAAGAAGAAATGCCACCAAGAGAAACCCATTGCCAGGGAATTAATCTACGGTTCTTTAATGGAACAACTAAATTCATTAGACGTTTTATTATAAAATTGGAAACTCTATTGGAAAAAGTGAACTTCTCGGTCGGCATAAAAAACTTGTCGAACTCATAGCATAAAATACTTTGGATATGTGAAAATTCAATTTGGATAAACAAATGATGAAGTTTTATCTAGAAGACGTTTTATAATAAAATACAAATGAAACAAATTAGTCAGTTATGTTCCATTTGTTGGATTCTTTTTCTATATTTAGCAAGTGCAATAATGGAAACTATTAGATAACAACCAGCTATTGGTATAAAGACTTCTAGCGCTACTATTAAGTTAAATGTTCTAATTGCAGGTAGAACATATAGATCTATTATCTCAAAATATGGGCTTGAATCATAATCAGATATTGTTCCTGTAAAAGCTACAATTATATCTTCTTCAGGAAAAACAAAAATACTTTGACCATATCTTCCTTGAGCCGAATATGCATCAAGATAAGGATGTGTCCACCATTGTTTTGCATATCCCCAATCTTCATTAAAATACCAATGCCTTTGGGAAACTTCTTGAACCCAATTGTCAGGTAAGATTTGTTCTCCATCCCAATAACCATCATTTAGATACAGATAACCTAATTTTGTCATATCTCTTGGGGTTATATACAAACCATGACCGCCAAAAGCAATTCCTTGCTTGTCTTCTTGCCAATAATAATGAGTAATCCCCAAAGGATTAAATAAATACTGCTCTGCAAAATCTGAGGTATTCATACCGGTTGCTTCTTGAATTATTGCAGAGATTAGATGACTTCCACCGGTATCATAATTAAAAATTGTTCCTGGATCTGTAGCCATTGGTTGGTCAAGTATGTATTGTACTTGATCATCTGCATTCATCCAACCCATCCAAATTGCATCATCACCTGGATAAGCTAATCCCGTAGACATTAAAAGTAAATGTTCAATTGTCATTGCTTCCTTTCTTGAATCGACATTGGAGATATTTCGATCACTAAAATAATCAAGCACATATTCATTTACACTAGGAATATATCCTTCCTCTATTGCTATACCCATCAAGGTACAAATGAAACTTTTTGTAACAGACCACATGGGATGAATATCCAAAGCATCATAAAAAAATGAATACCATTCTTTTATCAAGAAACCATTTCGAATAATAACAAACTGGTCCACATGAGAGTATTGATGATCGTCATTCCAATCTTGAAAATAATTATCTATTCTATTTAATCGTGCACCACTCATTTGGTGAGTAATTGGGTTGGATGTAGGCCACTCATCTGTTGGCCAAACTGCATTTACAAGTGTGAGTTGATTGCTAGTAAAAATAATTACAATTATAAATGAAAATAAACTGAATCCCATTAATTTATTTTTATAGTTAGAAATCATAGTAACACACAATTGATGTTTATTACTTAAAATTAAATCAATAATCATAGGTCTTAAAATTAGATTTAATATCCTATCTTAAAGCACTTTGTAAATGACCTTTCTCATTTATTGGAGCTATATGACAAGGTCGAAACCTTTTTTTGAAGACAGAATGCAAGTGATAATCAATAGATGACGAATTTGGGGTCTTAAAAAATTGGAACCAGACTATTATCTAAGAGATCTTGTTGCTGATGATTGGTCAAAATTCAATGAAATAGACAAACTAATTTTTCCAGATGAACAAATGAGGGAAAGCAGTTTCATGAGTGGATTGTCTGGATTAAAATCCTTGTCTGTAATAGCTGTGCATAAGGATTCAAAGGATTTTGTAGGATATTACAAAATAGGGGTCTATGGAAATGAAGGACACGTGATGAGAATAGGAGTGCACCCAGAACATCGAAGAAAAGGTCTAGGTTCTCATTTACTAGAAAGAAGCATGCATCATTTGAAGAATGCAGGATGCAAAAGCTATTACCTCTACGTAGTGGAAGATAATAAAGCAGCAATAGACTTGTACAAAAAACAGGGATATGAAGTTGATAAAAAAAGCTGGCAATTCATTTTTCCATACAAGAAATTGACCAAGAAACCACGAGGAAAAATCAGACATGTAGAGTGGGGAGAAATACAAATGATTTGCTTAAGATTCAACTTAAATCCGGTCCTTATTCAACAATACTTCGGAAGAGAAAACCAACACGTATTGGTTTTTGAAGTCATGGGACAACAAATTGGTTTTACTAGATTCAGTCCAGATTTCCCAGGGGGCATGCCATTCTTACTGAAAGATCCAAGTTACGCAATAGATTTTGTTTCACATCTGAAAAGCTACATAACAAATCCCGAATTTGACAGCATAAAAACTACTTTTGATAATCAAGAGAGATTAGTGGAATATCTGCAAAAAGAAAAGATAAAAGTAAACTATGAACTCTTAAAAATGAGGAGATTAGCGGATTAGAGTAGGAAAAGAGTGAACTATCTTCTGCGACCAGCAATTTGTGCAACACAGAAGAGAACAAAAAATAAAACTCTAAGAATTAAGTAAATACTCCACCCTATATAAAAAAACCACTCTAGAGGATGCTTAGCAGAACGTTTTCTTTGAGGTGGTTGATACCATTTCCTTTCTCCATCAGATGATGTTGTATAATAGCTGCCAGATGAAGAAGTTCTTTCCTCAGAGGTTTCTGGGGGAGAATAAGCAGAAGAGTAACTTGAAGCAGCTGCTGCTATACTAGTGCCACAGAAACTACAGAATTTATTGCTGAGGACATTACTAGCTTTGCAATTCGGACATGCAACTTCACCAGAAGAAGTTTTCAGAACAGGATACATTTTTCTGGTAGAAGCTTTACTAATAGGGGTTCCACAAAAAGGACAAAAAACATCTTCTTTCTTAATAGATTCTCCACAATTAGGACAAGAACTCGACATGTTTGACTGACAATCTCCTTAAACTGAAATTATATTAATTTACTCTCAATAGAAATAAGGGTAATCAAAAATAAAAAACCTTCCAATTCAAGCAAATAAAATCAAAAAAAATCAGCACAAAATTTAGATAAACGTTACTCTAATAAGAATTAGAAGAAAATGACAAACATAATGCTCACAGGATTTCCAAGAGTAGGAAAAACGACTGCTATAATGAAATTCTTGGAGAAAACAACAAAAAAGTGCTCTGGGTTTTACACAGAAGAAATAAAGAACAAAAATGGAAGAAGAGAGGGATTCAAAATAGTAGGGATCAGTACAGGAGAAGTAGGAACATTAGCACATATCAATGTGAAGAGTTTTCGGAAAGTAGGGAAATATTTTGTTGATTTTGAAGGGTTTGAAGCAGTGGCATTACCGGAAATGGAGGTAGATGCAGAATTAGTGATCATAGATGAAATAGGAAAAATGGAATTATTCTCAAGTGAATTCAAATTCCAGTTGATGCAAAATCTAAACATTGGAAACGTTTTGGCAACGATAACCAAAAAAGGAGGAGGGAACTACATAGAATTGTTGAAAAAAAGAGTTGATATAGAACTTATAGAACTAACAAAACAGAATAGAGATGAGGTAGTAAAAGAGTTACTCGAGAGAATAGGATGAAAACAAAGAGACGAACAAAAAATGAAGCACAAAAAAATACCACTGAAAAGAGAAGACCTAGTTCATGAAGTAACAATTAGTCAAGATGGTTGTAAAATAGTGGAACTAGAAAGAAATGAGGAGTATTCACTAGCATATGGGGAATTAGGAGTAGGAGAGAAAAGTAAAGAACACAAAATGGCGATGCAGGAGCTGTATTATTTCATACAAGGAAAAGGAAAAATAACAATAAACAAAAAAGAAAAGGGTATCGAGAAAGGAGACGTAATAATAATACCGAAAAATGCTATACAGAAACTGGAAAATATCGGAAAAGAAACACTGAAATTTCTCCTGATAGTGAATCCACCATACGATCCAGAGAAAGAACAAATATTGGAATGAAAAAAACAGAAAAAATAAAAAACTTTCAATTCATTAAATTACTAATCCTTTCACTAGGAGGGTGAAAAATGGGAAATGAAACAGGAAAACTGTTTTTCAGAATAGCGGTATCAATTACCCTATTAGGGTTGCTTTTGTATTTTGTTCAAGAAATAATAGTTTGGTTTAGACAATTACCTATAATTATGCCAGCCAATGGTGTACCAGCAACTATTCTAATTTCAAACATAGCAATGATGATAGCAATAATTTTAGTAATAATACTATTGTTCACGGGATTCAAGAATACAAAGATAACAAGAATAACAATCATAATAGGAGCAGTGTACCTATTAGGATTTACAATAGCACATGCATTTATACCATTCTTTAACACAGGGAATTGGGCAATACCTATATTCTTTGGAAAAAACATAGTAGCATTCTATAGCTATTATGATATAAGCTTCATCAATCTATTACTACTAGGAATAATAGCAATATTTGTGATTGGAAAATCGATAACAAAAATGAATCAAGAAAAAATAACTATAACAGAAAAATTCACATACATAGTAGTGCTGAGCTTACTATTCATATTTAATCTATCAACAATAAGTACATTAAAAGGATTCTTGTTAGGAGTATATTCAGTATTACAATATTACGGATTCTTTATGCTGCCATATATAATAGAAACAATACTGATAGCATTCGCAATAATACTATTTGCAATAAGTATAGGAAATAAAGAAAATAAAACAGTAAAAATACTAGGAATAATACTCCTAAACATCTTCTTCATAAGTATGATATCAACAACAGTAACAGACTCAATCTTAAATTTCACAATAGGTGCTGAATACATACCATTGGTAACAGGAAATTACTTAATAATAATAGGAACGGTACTAACAAGCATAGCATCAATAATAACAATAAAAAATAAAATACAAGAGAAATAAAAAAAAGAAACAAGCAAAAAATTAGAGAAAAAAATCTCTAATATTCCTCCTTTTTTTAAAAATAAAGTGAAAATTTTCCTTAATAACAAAGATAAAGAGATAGAAAAAACAAAAGGAAAAGAGAAATCAAAATCAAGAATTGGTGAACTCAATGAGTTCTGTTTTAGATATCTTCTTGGCAATCTTCACAATAATTATGCCATTATTTGGTGGAGCAATAACTGTTATCATGTTCTATTACAGAGATGTCATGGAGAAAGAACCAAGAAGACTTGTTGTCAATATTTTTATTTGGGGATTATTAACAGGTTTAATTATTATCGCTTTTACCATACCAATGTTCATATTAGCTAATAGAGCTATCAAGTTTCTAACAGAAGATTGGCAAATAATTCTAGTAATGTTAGCATTTGCATTAGTACAAGTACTAGCGGAAGAGGGGCTAAAAGGAGTAGTATTGTGGAGGAAATGCTTCCGGGTTATAAAAGAAGTAGATGGATTATTCGATGGATTCTTTTATGGAGCAATAATCGGAACAGGAGCAGGGGTAGTAGATGCAGTAGCATATAGTATTCTAGCAACAGATTGGTTAAGTGGACTAGAAATAGCAATAATAAGAACAATAAGAATACCAGGAACACATGCACTGTTTACAGGAATACTGGGAATGTATTTTGCCTGGCACAGATATAGAAATAAAAAAATGTACCCAGGAATGATCTACGCAGTACTATTACACACAATCTGGAACATCACAACATACATAATATCATTCTATTTAGTAGGAATACTATTCTATGCGACAAACTTTGCGTTACTAGGATTATACCTGATAATAATGTTCATACTAAGTACCTCACTCATAAAATATGACCGGAAAAACTTCCCAAGAGGAACAGAGATATTACAGGAAAACTGAAAACACGAAAAAGAGAGGTATAAATAGAAGAAAAAACAAAATGATAACCTAGAGGGAAAAGATTGGAGAAGAAACTGGAAAAAAACTTTCTGTTAGAAACAAGATATGAAAATGATAAGAATAGCATGAAATTCTTTCTATATCTATCAATAATAATGCCAATATACTTGATAGTCTATTTCGCAATAATACTAACGTGGAAAAAACATTACCAAGAAATAAGTCAAATGAGAGACGAGGAAAGAGAAATAGAATTACTAAACATAATACATACAAAGAGAATCAAAAACCAGAAATATATCTATACCTATTATGCACTGGTAGATCTAGGAAACAAACAAGTAAAAGATATCCTGATAGAGAAAATAATAAGAAAAGATAGATATCCGTTTTCTACAATCAATTATGGGAACAGCATTACAGCATACGGAGTATTACTAGCATACATAGAGAAAAAAGAAAAAGAAGAAAAGTGGGGAAAATAGAGAGAAGAAAAAGAATTTTGAGCGGGACAAAAAAAGAAAAAAGAATATTCCGAAAAAAAGCGGAAAAAGAGACCTATTAACAAAACTTATTTAAAGGTGAAAATCCAACAAAAAGATAGAGGTTATGGTTATTAATTCTTTATTGACCATAACCTCCCCCATAAACCTCTCTCCCCTATTTAAACTCCCTTTTCCCGCGACGGGGGCGTTGTCCTCCGTCCGGTTTTAATTTTGTTAAAATGATTTTATTTTATAGTTTTATGTTTGAAGATTTCCTTTATTTCACAACTTTCCCATCTTTTATTTCTAGTCCCAAATGCATGATTATGATTTCTTCAACAACTTCCTTTGAATACATCGTTACTACTACTAACCAGTCAATAGACACACTATGTGCTTTTCTTAAGAGATGTTTTACACTATCAACCATTTGTCCTGTTATATCAGGATTCAAGTCGAAACTGTATCCTGTCATCGTACTTCTTGCTGGTTGTTCTAGTGCTTCTCTTTTATGACTTTCTTTTATCTCTTCAATTTCCTTTAGTTCTTCTATTCCAAGGACAGGTTCTGATGATTCGGAATCTTCTAATACCGCTAGTCTTTGTTTTCTTTGTAATTCTTGCTCTTTAAGATACTGTTTGAGTATAGATTGAATATGTTCAGTTGAATCTGTACCCTCTGGTGTTTCCCAGCAATTAATTAGTACTTTTTCTCTTTCTTCTACGAACGTGGTATATATGAAATAGTCTTCATAGCAGCCCGGTTTTTTAATGTCTATTCGTTCTTCTCTTATAAACTCAAAATGCTTAATGTTAGAAATATTGACAGAGGCAGCAGTATGTCTATCTCTCCATGAAAGACTATGGGGGGATATTTCTAAGAAACTAGCTTTTATCGATAGTCTATGTGATATAAGAATCAACAACCCATAAATCAATCCAATCCCTGCACCAATCAATACGTTGTGTTGGATAAGCATATTATGGTATGCTTCAGATAAGCCCACATTTGATCCAATTATTAGGAAAATCGAGAAACTTGCTCCTAAAGCAGTAAGAGCTCCTCTTTTCACAGTGCCACCAAATCTTATGCTTGCTCTTTTCCCTACAAAAGATAATCCGATTGTGAGAAGAATGAATGGTATTGCTATGAGAAAAATCAATAATACTGGTCCTAAAGTGAAACCCGCACCACAGCCTGCGCCACAGCCTGCGCCACCAGCACCACCTGCTCCTGCACCACAACCAAGGCACCCCTCGCATCCAGAGCAGTCGCTACTACCGCAACCGGAACAAGGGTCAGATCCACAACCTGAACAATCTGTTCCTGATTTCTTTTTCCTATCCTCACGAATATCGCCCAAAAAGGAACTACCAGATTTTTCATCACAGGAAGATATTCGCTCACCACATTTCGTATATTCAATTCTTCCCAAGTTAGCTTCTAGGCCAAATCTTACGAAAAATGCTACAAATAATCCAACCAGCAATCCGATACCAATACCTATAGCAACTAAGATATCTGGACCAAAGATTGCTAGTAATCCCGCTCCGCCAACAATAATTCCTGAAATTGCTCCTCCAAGAAAAACATTAAGAGTTCCAAAACTCGCTAAAACCCCAATTAATGTCCCAATATTTAATCCTAACACTGTCCAGATTAGAATGCTGAAAACGGGGATGCTAAGTGTGGTATAATTAGTATATTTTAAAACCTCTAAAATCAAACCAAATAGTGATCCAACAATGGCTCCGAAAAAGATGCCAATAACTGCCCCAACAAACACATTGGTACCTATTCCTGCACCATAACTTGCACTAAAGTCATCAACCATTTTTGATTTTAAAGCTATAATAAGGATTAATCCAAGTGTTAATCCTAAAAGCGCTCCAATTCCTGATCCTATTCCCATTATTGCATATTCATTCGTTATGTTTGTATATAAATAAATTAAATCAATAATTGCTCCAGCACCCGCACCAAAAAATATGCCCAGAAATATTAGTAATAATCCATTTCGAAGTGATTTCTTATTGTCAAATATTAATTTGAATTTGTATTCCGGGGAATCATCTAATCTACTTTGGTATTGCTTCCTAATTGGAATGCTCTCTGCTTTTTCTCCACTCATTATTGGGTTTCCCTCCACCAATATTTGTAATTTATGAATGATTTTTAGAATTGATTAATAATACAAATAATTTCTATTTT
>JABLTI010000057.1 GCA_013166835.1 Promethearchaeati archaeon
GGTACGATTAGGATTAATAATTTGACCTCGGAGAGCATTAGCAAAATGAGGGGCTTCATCTTCATGACAAACAATTTCAACTCGTTCTTGTGGAGATTCAGGAGCACTTATTGTAGTCATTTCTTTCATTAATGGAGCCAATCCTGCAGTATGATCATAATGTCTATGTGTGAAAACAATACGTTCAATCTTCTCAAGATTACACCATTTCTTGCGAATCTTTTTAATGATTATTTTAGAATCTTTCTCGAGACCAGTATCAATGAGAGTTAACATACCATTTTGTTTCTCCAGAACAAAAACTGGAACAGAAAAGAATCCTTTCCCTGTTATGCTAAAAACGTTATCAGCAAGTTGTTTCATATAATCATCCAATAAGAAAGAGTATTTACTTACTGAAATATTTTTTCAAGAGAGAGAATAAGTATAAAAAAAAAGCAAGAAGCTAGGAGTCCGAAAACTCCTATACTTCAAAGCGGAAAGGGACGAATGATCATTTTCTTCTCTTTAAGAAGAGAACTTGACTTGCGCCAACAAAAGCTAGTATACTCATGAAAACGATTAAACCGATGCCAGAGACCTCTGTTGTGACTGTGACATCATAACCTGCTGCAGTCATATGAGCTAGAGCTTGATCAATACTGTAGTCATAAGGTTCTAAAGTTTCATCAAAACCAATGGAGACTTTCGGCCAATGAGTAACACCAGGATAGCCTAAACCATCAAGAATCTCATCAACAATAACTTGTCTTGGAACCATATTACTAATCGCTTTACGAATGTGTTTACCTGATTCTGTACCTGAAATTGGACAGAGTTCACCAGTACCAATGATTGGATGCATTTGATTAACGGCTAATTCTTGGTTACCTGGCTCAAGAACTTCTGTAGAGTCAATACTTGCAAGTCCCTGAATATCACCTTGATCTATGTAGAATTCTGAATCAACAAAATCAATGTCACCACCAGCGAGAGCGGAAATAGCTCCTTCTTTATTAGAATAGAATTCAAAGTAAATGTCATCGAATTTGGGAGCTGAACCCCAGTAATCATCGAAATAATCATTCACTGTCAAGTGAATTACACCGTTTGTGTCATCCCAGGAATGAAACTTATATGGACCGAAACCAAAAAGCTTCTCTGGATTGTCTCGTGCCCAAGTGACAGCTTGTTCACCATGATCTGCTGGAGCAGTTGTATTCCAAATGTGTGCAGGTATAAGTAGATTGGCTAAATTACCTTCTTGAAACACGTAAGGTTGCAAGAAATTGATAGTAAAGTCATCATCATCGATTTTTACCACTGAACTATTATCCCAATAGAATGTATTGTAGGAATAAAGAGTGTGTCCCAAGCTAGCAGTAACAGCTAATTGATAATTATAGATTACATCTTCAACAGTCACTGGAACTCCATCTGCCCAATAAAGATTTGGTCTAAGTTGACAGTTATAGGTCAATCCATCTGTACTGGTATATGCTTGAAGAGCACGACCAGAGTAGGTATTATCTGAAGGATCGCGTTCAGCTAAACCATTCCAAATCTGATGTGTCCACTGAGCATCATATGTAGATTCCACTGTCCATACATGGAAATCTTCAAAATCAGCAGGAACAGCAAAGTGTAGTTCAGATTCACCAGGGATTTCCCAATCTTCCATAGGTTGTTGTGAGGAACCCCATAATAGTGGATCCCAACCAGTTAGTCCTGGAGTATGAGCGTAAAGAGAAATCTTATAGATTATAGCAATACTTGGTTGATCTTCATAAAGCATTTCTTGTATTTCTTCAGCATATTGTATTCTGTCTGCATAGACAAAAGATTGTGTATAATTACTAACAGCCCAATCAAACTCTACATTAGAGTATTGGTAAAAATTATCACCAGCAGGTGTTAACCCATCTGTTGTAAATACACCAGTTGGATCAAAATCTAATCCCCAACCGTTTCCAATAAAGAATAAATCATATCCACCTTCGTCGTATGATGGTATTGGATAAGGTCCTGGGTGTCCCCATGTTCTTGGGGATATTTGAGCCCAACCTGTGTGGTCAAAAACATCTATATTAATTCCAATCTTTGGCAATTGTTCTACCATCAATGTTGACCATTGATTTCGTGCCGGATTAGAATTTGGCGCTAATATACTTACTGAGAAAAATGGTCCCGGATTTTTAGCTTCTACTGGTGTCGCTACATAAGGTATCACCATTACGCTAAAGATGATTATCATTGGAAGAACCAGTCTTCTCGCATTTGTTCTTAGTTTCAATTTTTTTTGCCTCTTGATCTATTATTAACACACCGGGGAGTGTGTTGTTGTCTATTACATTCTCAATTAGGAGTTATAAGTATTCTCACTATTATGAGAATGAGTTCTATATATATATTAAATTAGTTCTTGAGTGGTTGAGAATTTAATATTGCTTGACTAATAAACCATATTTGAATGTTTAAGGGAAAATGGGGAAGAATTAATTAGAATCCAATTTATGATCAATCTTTTTCTAAAACTTTTTTTCTGAAATTGCGAGTAGATTATTTTATAAATTCAGAAAACAATTAAACAGTAAAACAAGATTAGAGGTTATTATATTGACTACAACTATTCGTGTACCTCAGAGTTATGCATCACATCATAGTCGTACTGTTGCTCTTCTCCTTTGTTTATTTCTTGGAGGATTTGGGGCTCATCGTTTCTATGTAGGGAAATCTGGATCCGCTGTTCTTATGCTGATATTATCATTGTGTGGAGTTGGATGGATTTGGTCTTTGATCGACTTAATTATGATTTTAACTGGATCTTTCACAGATCACTATGGTAGATATGTTACATCTTGGGATGGTGGACCACAACAATCTACTCCAGTTGTTTCTGTAACAACTCGTCCACCACCACAGCAAGCACCCACACACCCAGTACCACCCCCTCCACAAAAACAAGCAGATGAGATGTTTTGCAATTCATGTGGTGCAATAGCTAAAAAAGATGAAACTTTTTGTAGGAATTGTGGAGCAGCTTTGCAACACTAGAAATATCTCTTTTTTTTATTCTTTTTCTTTTTTTTATTTATTTAACACTATTGTAGATCTATTTTCTCAAATGTTATATTTGACAGTTTATTTTATAAATTCAGAAAACAATTAAACAGTAACAAAATTAGAGGTTATTTAATTGGCAACAACTGTTCATATACAACAAAGTAGAGTTTCACATCATAGCCGTACTGTTGCTCTTCTCCTTTGTTTATTTCTTGGAGGATTTGGGGCTCATCGTTTCTATGTAGGTAAGTCTGGATCCGCGGTTTTTATGTTACTATTGTCGCTCTGTGGATTTGGTTTAATTTGGTGGATAATTGATTTAATTATGATTTTAGCTGGATCGTTCACAGATGACTTTGGGAGATATGTTTCATCTTGGGATGGTGGACCTCAACAATCTACTCCAGTTGTTTCTGTAACAACTCATCCCCCAGTACAACGAGCACCTCCTCCCCCACCCCCACAAAAACAATCTGATGAGATGTTTTGCAATACATGTGGTGGTCTCTGTAAAAAAGCTGAAACATTCTGTCGTAATTGTGGTGCAGCACTCCAACATTAAAACCACAAATTACTTCTTTTTTTTTATTCAATTAGAATATAATATAAATCATGATACTAGTTGTTCTTTATAGTTAAAATTCCGATGGTGAGTTATAATTGAAAGTTAAATTTCTGGGATTCATTTCAATAATTTTTGGGATTATGTTTTTCTTACAACCTCTTTGTTTATCTGTTGCACAAACATCTACTGAACATGATAATTTGTTTACAAATGCTGATGCTATTATAGCAGATCACACGATAGTTAATCGAGTAATGTATGATTTAGTTCCAGAATCAGCTATAAATCACTCTAAGGAAATTCTACATATTGCATATGGTCACACATCTCACGGCAGTCAAATCATTACTGGTATGAATGATCTCCCAGCTTTCAAGGAAGGCAACGGTGGTTCTGTTGATCTATATGATTGGAATGAAGGAGGAACTGGAGGAGCTCTCGATATTGATGATGGTTTTGTAGGTGGAGATTTAGGTAATCCTGATAGAACGACTTGGGCTTTACTAACAGAAGGTTATCTTGATAATGCGGCTAATTCTGATGTTAATGTTGTTATGTGGTCTTGGTGTGGTCAGGCTTCTAGTGCTACTGAAGAAGATATCAATACTTATACTTCATTGATGAATGACTTAGAAAATGATTATCCCAGTATCCAATTTGTGTATATGACAGGTCATGTTGATGGTTCTGGTTTAGAAGGCAACCTCCATATTCGTAATGAACAAATCCGAGAGTATTGTCAAACTAACAGTAAAATTCTCTTTGATTTTGCAGATATTGAATCGTACGATCCTCATGGCAATTATTTTGGTGACAAGTATTGCACAGATAATTGTGATTATGATTCAAACAACGATACGAATCCCACAAATGATGGCACAAATTGGGCAATCGAATGGCAAGATGCTCATCCTGGGGATTGGTATACTTGCTCTTCCGCTCATAGTCAACCATTAAATGCAAATATGAAAGCTTATGCAGCTTGGTGGTTATGGGCTACTTTAGCAGGATGGGTTGATCCAGATACAACTCCTACTACTCCTGGTTATACTCTAACAAATACCTCTGGTTTATCTTTAGGGTTGGCTTTTAGTATGATGTTAACATCAATAATCATCTTTATTGTAGTTAGAACAAGTTATCGCAAAAACAGAGTTTACTGATTGTAAGTTCATTTTAGAACGATACAACTACTTTCAATTAGATTTGTTCGTTATCCTTTCAGAAAGAGTCACGTTTCATCTTGAATTTTGCAATTTTTCTTTGAGCTAATTTTAGAAAAATTTTTATGTGTTTTTATCAATTAACATTCGGTGGTTAAACGAGTGACTCCTATTAATGAAAATAGTGTTGAAGTAGATAAAGAGGTAATTTTAGAAGAAGATTTATCGATTAAATCTGGAGAGACTTTAGACCCAACAGTAATGCAAAAGGAATCCAAATTAGGTTTTTTTGAAAAATTACTTGCAGTATGGGTAGCACTCTGTATGGGTATTGGTATTTTGGTATCTATTTATTTGCCAAAATTTGGTGAAACAATAAACAATTGGAATTTATTTGAAACGTGGAGAGGTGGTATAGGCATCAATATACCTATTGGTATTTGTTTGTTTTTTATGATGTATCCAGCTATGTTGAATCTTCAATTCAAAGAATTAAAAAAACTCGGTAGAAACCCATTGCCAATAATATTAACACTTTTTTCTAATTGGATAATAGCTCCATTAGTTGCAGCTGGTTTAGCCTATCTAATTCTTCCAGGAAACTCTGATTTAATTATTGCAGTCATCTTGTTAGGATCAAGTCCCTGTACTGCCATGGTCTTGGTTTGGGGATCACTTGCTAAAGGTAATCAAGAACAAAATGTGATAAATACAAGTATTAATACTGTATCAATTATGTTTCTTTACGTTCCTATTGTCTCATTATTGACTGGAATAGGAAATTTGAGCATCGATAGATTAATACTATTCATCACAGTAACCATCTTTATTGGTGCCCCATTAGTTCTTGGACTTTTAAGTAAAGTTCTATTAGTGAAAGCAAAAGGTAAAGAATGGTTTGATACAAAATATCGTCCAGTTGTTGGTAAAATTTCTATAGTTGCACTTCTTAGCACGCTGATTATTCTCTTTTCAATCAATGGTAGTAAACTGATTGAATATCCGTTGGAATTACTAAAAGTTTCTGCACCACTGCTTATTGGATTCGTCATTGTTGTTGGATTTAATCTTTTAATTACAAAATTATTCCGACTTCAATATCGTGAAGCAATTATTACAACGATCATTGGCAGTTCGAGTCATTTCGAAATAGCCATAGCAACAGCTCTTGGTATTAGTGCATTAGCTGCTCTTGGTACAACAATGGGGCTTTTCTGGGAAGTACCGATTATGCTTGGATTAGTTTATCTTGGAAGATTCCTAAATAAGAAAGGATTTTGGAAAGGAAGAAAGAAGGAAGAAATATTAGTTTCCAATCAAAAAACATAAGAAATTGCAGATACTTAACAGGTAGATTTACTCTACATGATCTTTTTTCTTTTATTAAACTAAGAAGAAATAGTTCAAACAGCTACTAGAAATTCATCTAAAAAATGAAAATATAAAGTTTAAATCTCTTGATCTAAACTTATCATCATTTGTTTTAACCATTATAACAATCTTTTATGACATCTTGAATGTCATATTTCAAACACAATGCAATCCAACCAACAAATTCTTTTACAGCGCTTATTCCTTTCCAATCTAGATCTGCGAATTGCTCTAGTACTTCAGGTTCAGCATGTTCTAGTAACTCAACAAATAACAGATGCTTTTCGATATCGAATCTATTTGCGATTTCTGTGAAACAAATTCCACAACCTCTTTTCTTATCAAAAATACTGCTTAGGATCAACTTAGCTACTTCAAATTCAGCTCGTATTTCACCATCTTCGAATTTCTTTGGTTTTTTTGTAATAAAGACCTTTGCTGCTCGAGAATAAATTGTCTCGCTAATTAGAATCCCTTCATCTACAGAGGTAATTCGTTTACCTGCTTTGGCAATTAATCCAAGTTTAAGCAATTTGCTTAAATAGCGATATAAGGTTTTTTCTGATTTTTCTTTACCATGCTTCTCGAAGGCTTCTTTAATATCTGTTATTGTTAGTGGACCTTTTGCTAAAATCTTCAATACCCATGCTAAGTTTTCATCACTGAAAGACATTGATTGTTTATCATTTAGTATGAGAATTGCTTTTTGTTTGTATGTTATTGCTTGTTGTTTTAGCATTTTTCAATCACCTACCGATTTATTTTCTTATTTTAATTACAATTTATTCTTAATCCTATGATATATTGGGTCTCAAACATTTAAAAACCTTTTCTCACATCTGTGAGAATCTTTATATATCATTCTGAGAATAATATCCTACACGAAAGATGCACTTGGGGTGTGTATTTATCCTGATAGAATCAAGTATTGAGGATATCAGGAGGTGAAAAAATTGAGACATGACAAAAAGATCAAACAAATAATCAAGAAAGAAAAAGAAAGAGCAAGAATAAAATTTGCACTCTATACTGGAAGATAAATAACGATAAAACAAAGAGGAGTTGTTATTTATCGCCCATCTTTATCTATTAATGGTTTTAATGAAATCTTTTGGACGAAAAATTCTTCTCAAAAAACCGATTTTTATAATGTAAGATTAACTCAACCTTAATAGCTATAAGAAAAGAAGTGGGAAAAGGACTTATTTTACGAAAATTTGCTCAAGATCTCTAGCTATATCTTGTTCGGGGATTATTGCTAACCAACCAATATATTGCAAGAGAAAATTGATACCCTGATAGTCAAGTTGAGCTACTTTCTCAAGTGTTTCATCTTTAGCATTCTCGAATAAATTAACGACTAATTCATCTCGATCCTTATCCAGCTTATTAGCGAATTTAACAAATTCCTTCTCCGAAGCATTTTTCCCAAAATACTCGCTTAGAAGTAGTCTCGTTGCTTCCCAGACGGAATTGGCTCCTTTTTTATCAGATCCTGGTTCAGTAACAGGTGCAACAGTAATAAAGGCTATCGCAGAGCGTGTATAAATTGTTTCAGAAGTAAGATTGTCTGATGTTTTTGAGGTTATCCTTTTTCCTGCTTTAGCCACAAGTTTTACTTCTAGTAATTTGTGTAAATATCTGTAGATCGATTTATCAGATTTCTCGATGCCAATTTTCCTAAAGGATTCTTCCAAATCCCCGATGGTCATTGGTTCTTTTCTTAGAAATTTCAAAACATATCCTAGATTTTCATCCTTAAAAAGATCGAGAGTTTCTTTGTCTCGGATAATAATTACTGGTTTTTGTTTAAAAGTAATAACATTCTTGGGATCTGTAACTGCCATTTGTTTTGTCTCCTTCTCTTAAAGAGATATTTTACTAATAATATAAAATCTTAATCAGTCTAATTGTTAGTTTCTTATCTATATAATAAATAGTTTCTCAATGTTTATAAATATTATTCTTAATGATGTAATTTTCCACTCTCTTATAGGTGAACTCAAGTTCTCACTATAATGAGAACCCTTATATACTGGTATGAGAATAACTTCCTAACGAATTGGTAAAGTTTGGGTGAAAAAAAATTGAAAGAGAAGAAAAATATCACCACAGATAAAGATGGAAAGAAAGATAGTGAAAAAGTCAAGATTCTCTTGGCTATGTTTTACTCAGATGGATTGATATAATCACACTGTTCGTGGAGGAAACCACAATGAAAGATCACAGAAATCTTAAAGGCCAAATCAAGAAGGAATTAACTCCCATCAAGAGAGTTACAAAATAAAAAGAATCGGTAGAATGGAGGAATCACGCTGATGCAAAAAAAGCAAGAGCACAAAAAGAAAATCCAAGCAGATAAAAATAAAACCAGAATGAAATTCGCACTATTTACAGGCAGATAAGAACGCTCCTTCCATGGGGAGTGCTCCTTATCTCCCTTTCTGGTATTATTTTTTGGGGAAGAGATTAAGTCTATTTTTATTAATTCTATTCGGAATATGTCACTTAAGAAATTCTTAAATGATGAATTTCTCACGTTTAGATAGTAATAGGTGTTTTCCTATGAACCGAAAAATTAAGATTTTGATGTTGACTAAAATAGTACTTGTACTATTTCTTATTGGTAATTATACCACAACCCTTGCTGCTGATAGAGAATGGCACGTAGGAGACATTTTTACTTTTACTGACTCAATACATCAGATTATCACCGACCATGACATTGAATTCGATTCACAAGATACAACCGAAATTGTAGTGCAAGATGCATTTACTTATAATATTACCGAAATCAATTTACTAACCGGAAGGTATTGGGCTTTTATGACTGATACATCTGGTGCAGGAAGCATTATCGGTTATAATTTTACTATTGATGACTACGTTAGCACCTACATTGATAATATCAATACAGCTCTAACAGTTGATTACGAATGGGACTATGGCACAAATAGCACAAAATTAGTTGATTTTGGCTTTGGTCTTGCTATTTGGTTACTAATTGAACCTGATTGGGCAAAACTCAATACTGCTTTTATTGATATGTTTAATGAAACAGAAATCATAGAGACAGTTGCAGATCCTTATCAACCAATTACTTACAATTTTACTCTTGGAGATTTCCTAAGTTCAATTTCCTATACTTTCATGGGTAAAGATAATCTTGCAGACGCTAAAAAACAAATGAAATCTGACACCACTGAATGGAGTCTAGTATTTGATTTGACTAATGTCATTTATACAGATGTATTAAATGGAACTCTTGGATACGATGAGTATTATCCATATCCGAATGCGATTTTCACCTATGAAATGGGTTACTCAAAAGGCGGTGTTTTGCAAAGAGCTCACACGAAAATTGATTATAGTGTTCTTCAGGGCAATTATAGAGGTGATGTTTATATGAAGATCCTCACAATTTTTGGAGATCTCGAAGCTCTAACCGGTAATTTTGCTTATTGGATGGCAGTTCCAGGATTTCTGTTAATTGTGGCGGTTGTGCGAATTGCTAAACGAAAATCAAATAGGAGGAATAGGTGATTCAAATGAAAACTAAAAATAAACTTATCTTTGTTCTATCTTTTGTCTCAATAATTCTTCTATTTAGTACCTTTACAAATGCGAATGCAGCTGAAGCCCCATGGGCTGATGGAAGTATATTTACTTGGGCTGCTGAAGATGGTATAATCCTTCATACAGTTGATTACGAAGCAGATATTGAGCAAATTATTGAATCCCGTTCAGGATCATTATTCACTTATAATCTAACAGATGTGGATAATAGCACATTAACCTATGATTATGATGTGCTTGGAATACTCGGTGTTGGCGGTATTACTTCCTATGACGTGCAAGCCTTCATTGGATCATTCTCCCTTGGAAGTATGTTCACAGTAAGTTATGTTTGGGACTATGAATACAATATAACAGTGTTGGACACATTTGGATTTACACTACCATATTGGTTATTGATAGAACCAAATTGGACAACCGTTAATAGTAAATTTAATGAAGAATTCAACGGTAGTACAATAATGGACACTGTTGCAGATCCATACCTACCTCTTATCCATAATTTTACATTGAATGATTTGCTTAATGACGCTAATTCTTTTTCAATTATGGGTAAAAGCACCTTAGCAGAAGCTAAACAACAATTCACCCCCTCAACAACCAGATGGACATTCGAGTTTGATTACTCAAATGTTTTGCTAACAGGTAGATTCAATTCCACAGCTGGTTACAACAACTACTATAAATACGAAGTGCTAACTGAACAAGCTACTCTAGAATATAACGCTAATGGGGTTCTCAAATATTATGAAGATAATGGAGAAGTACAAGAAACATATATGGATAGAATGATTAGCATAAAGTACAATTTCTACATCAATTTAGGCGACTTTCTCACAACAGAGACATCCCCATTCTGTTTTCTAATAGCAATTCCTGCTGTAGCAAGTATGGTCATTTTTGTGAAATGGATGAATAAGAGAAAGAATTAATCTCTTGTTTCTTCATTTTTTCTGCTTTTTTTTCTTTTGATTCTCCTTAAATATGTCGTGTTAGGAATTCTTATATGAGGATGCTATCTAATCTAATTAGTGTTTAGGTGATGCTTATGAGCAAAAAAATTAGGATTTTGATGTTGATCAATGCAATTGCAGCTATGATTTTAGTAAGCAGTATTAGCACTGCCCAAGCTGTTCCACCAGGTTGGAATGCTGGCGACATAATTGTCTGGGGCATGAGGAATACAACAAAAGCTTCGACTTATGAAGAAGGTGAAGATGTTTTAGGTTCAGAAGTTACTATGAATAACGATCTTGAATATAATGTAACCGCACTTGATACTTTAAACAGGGAATTTGATGCTATTGAGACTGATGCTAGCGGTTCAACTTTTAGAGATAATAAAGACTATGGTGCTGCCGAGTTTGTAAGTGATGAGCTAGATCTTTATGATTTCTTCAGTGTTAATTATGTCTGGGATTACGTAAACAATGTCTCAGTTTGCACCAGCTTTGATGCATATTTCTTTGACAGTTTCATTTCGATTTATTTCTTAATTGAACCAGACTGGGCCATAATAAACGATGGTTACGTAGACATGTTTAATACTTCAGTAGTTATGGATACACTAGCTGATCCATATCAACCAATCATTTACAATTATACACTTGGAGACATTATTGATGCAATTTCTATGAAAATAATGGGTAAAAACGAACTTAGTTCTGCCATCAATCAATTCACAGATACCGTGAGAAAATGGACTTTTGAATTTGACCTCAGCGGTTACATAAAAAATGGTCAATTTAATGGTACAGATATAATCTACTATGATTATGAAGAATACAAAATCTACGTTGAATTAGAATACACTAAAGAAGGTGTGTTGGATCGATTAGAATATAGTTTTATTGACAAAATAACCATTAATGATGTAACTAATGAGTTTGATTACAAAGAAGTAATTGCACAAGGTGGTATGAAAGCTGCTGCAGCAAACTTCGCGACTTTCGCAGCTATAGGCGGTCTCGTCTCCACAGCGTTAATTGCTATTTTCATCAAACGTAAGAAGAAGTGAATTTTTAATTCCACTTTTTTCTTTTTTCTTTTCTCTTTTGCCTTAATCTGAAGTTATTTTAAAGTTCTTCACATTTTATTCATTAAGGATCAATTGATCTACGAAAAACCAATTCATACGAGTGGATTTTATGAACTGGAGCCTGAGGAAATAGACGATGTTTTCAAAAATTAGATCATATTTTATTATATTTATAATCCTAGCTACCCCCCTAAATTCATTATTTTTGAGCATGTTAGTAGCAAGTCCTAACTCAAGCTCCGCTATACTTTCGAATGATTATATTGAAGGTACAGGAGATTTATCTCCGAATGCAGAGAATGGATTACTTTGGAGTTCCATTTCCGGATTAACAGGAGAGTTAACTACTTCTCCGATAATTGACTTTAATACCGAGAGTGAATTAATGCAAATAGTCTACATTGGAACAGAAATTGGATTAACAAAAATACAAGTAGAAACTGGGAACATCTATTGGACTCATCCTACTCCTGGAGCTATACTTAGTATAACTCCAGTTGAGGACATAACAGGTGATAATAATAAAGAAATCCTTGTAACAGTTGATAATCAAGAATTCAACAATACTGAAATGTTAAATGGTTTAACTGGAGAAATCATTTGGTCACATCGTCCAACAGAGACCGTTTGGCAAGAAGGTATAGGTTTTTCACAACAAGAAACGCGAACTTGGTCTGGTTTGCTCATAGAAGACATTTCTGGTGATGGAACTAGAGATGTGTTGGTTTCATCATATAAATCAGTCTTTGCCTTAGATGCAGAAGATGGTTCAGTATTATGGCAACAAAGTGCTTCTAATGATGTCTGGAATACTGAATTAATGGATGATGATGTAGATTCGGATGGATATGATGATATTGTAATAGGTTCACAAGATGGTGAGCTAATGCTTCTCAGTGGAGAAGATGGTTCAATTATCTGGGAAATTATTGCTGCAGAGGAAGCGAGATATATCGATCAAACTCAAGGTATCGAATATACCTTTGATCGCAATGTATATGATGTTCGCAAGTGTTTTGACATGAATGGTGATGGTAAGAAAGATATTCTCACTACAGATGAGAACGGTTATTGTGCAATTTATGATGTCATTTCAGGCGAACTAATTGATCGAGTACTTGCTTATAGTAGGACCGGACCTGAAACAGATCAGGCTTCTTTTGGCAGCAAAGATTTCTATAATCCTATGTCAATGGATGTTGTCGATGATTATGGATTGACAAAAGTCCTTACTGCTGCACGTTCAGATGCTGTTTTTAGTAATCTCACACTCTCTCTTCTAAATCTAGGGATGAATGATCTATATGTTGATTGGAGTATTTCATCTGTCAATATTGAAGATGTTAGAAGTATTGCAACAAGCGTAGCGACGGAAGGTAATGGAACTTATACTAAAATGATTATTCCCACAGGAATCATGGGTTCTTCACAATTTGAGAGAACAATAGAAGTATATGCTCTATTCAACAACTCTATGATAGCTCAATGGAATCTCACAGTGTTAAATACTGAAAGCGATTTTCAGTTAGACTTTGGAGATACCTCAGAAGGCCAATACCCATTTAGTGGCAATCATGCATTCTTCGTTAGAGATTTTCAAGGATCACCAGAGGAAGAAGTGCTTATTTATCTAGCAGGATACGGTTTATATCTCCTAGATGGAGATACCGGAGATTTACTATGGAGTCAAATAAAATCAGCAAAAGTAAAAATCGAACCCTATTTTGATGTTAATTCCGATTCAACCATTGATATACTAAGAAAAGAATACTATTATCTTGACCAGTACAGTACTAGTCGTTTCCGTATACCAAGGATAACTATGATTAGTGGCGATTCCGGCGAAACAATTTGGGATCATGAAATAGATTATGAAGATCGAGAATTAGTAGGTGGAGGATACTTAAGCATTCTACAAGCGGAAGATATTACAAATGATTCAATTCCTGATTTATGGCTTGCTCAGCAAGAATATGATAACTGGGAATTTAATCTGGTTAATGTTTCAAAAGTCAAATTACTAGACGGTGCTACTGGAGCCATTGTTTGGGAATCATTACCAGCTAATAGTTCAAAGGTATACTCTCAAGAGCAAATGAGATTAACGTCGATATCTCCTATTGCTGATCAAGATAATGATGAAATTCAAGATATTTTAATAGGATGTCAAAGAAGTTACATTTATTGTAGGAGTGGTTTTGATGGGGCACTAATCTGGAATATTACTCGAGAAGCAGCACCTTTTGATCCACATTATAGAAATTGGATTCCATATACCCCACTTATTTCCGGTGTTGGGAACATACAAGGAAATACCACAGATGATTTTGTAATTCTGGGTGATGGGCAAGTACAATTAGTTGATTCTGATAATTTCACAACAGTTATGTGGTTATGGTTTAATCCACTTGGTTGGATTGATGAGCAAAATTTTAAAATCCATATAAATTGGGCTCAGAATGAATTATTCGCTATTTTTACCATTAATAAAAATGATAAACAATATACAGCTTTTATCGATCTTGTCACTGGAACTTTGGATCATGAAATTCTTGGGGAAATGAATCAATTCAATATTCAATTCTTTGCTGCTGATTTTAATTTAGATGGAACAAATGATCATTTACTATACCGACCTTATGGTAGTGAAGATTTTACGGAAGGAACATACATTATCAATGGAATCACTGGTAGTGTCTTAAGTTTTTATTCAACCTTTTACCCGCAATTTGAACGCTGGTATTGGCTTGTTGATCAACTCTACAGATTTGGAGCTGATAGTTTCGTAGATGTATACGAAGATGTAAACTCCGATGGAATTCCTGAAATTGTCTCTGGTTTTTCCATTGGCAAGCATAATAAGGAAGATCTAGGCCAAGGAATGGCTGTAGAAATAATTGATGTCTCGACGATAAATCCAGATGTTATAAAATATGAATTCGTAAAAATAGAGAAAGATCAATATTCATCCCCACCACTTTTACCTGCTGGTTATACTCGGACTATTGGTGATGTAACTGGTGACGGAAAAGCAGAGATTCTTATCTCTTTAGTTACTCCAGAAGGAGAATTTAAGACAATAATATTAGATATTTCGAAGGATGGTGGAGTTTGGAAGGAAATCACTGATATTGTCTATGACTCAATAATTCCAGCAGAACTTAATGGAACATTAGATGGAGATTTAGTTCTTTGTGATCTTAATGGACGAATTAGAGCTTTAGATAATGAGTTTGCTGTCACAATTACAGATTTCCAAGTAATTCAACAAGGAGTTGGACAATACTACCTAGAGTGGAGTAGTAATGCAGAGAATGTAATGTCTAAAATCTTTATTGATCATGAAGTAGTATCAACTGTGTTCACTTCAGAAGCAGAAATTTTCTTGAGTGGTGGAGAGCACAATCTAACTATTTCAGTTAGTGATCGAAATGGAATAAGTGCTTTTACTAACATGATAGTTTCAATTGATAGAGGTGGTGGGTTGCTAATAGTATGGATAGCGGTGGGAGTACTAACTATTGGTTTTGTTGGATTGAAATTATTCTTCAGATTTAAACGGAAAGAAGACTTAACGGACTTCGGTCCAGATAGAGGAGGAACGTGATAAAACAATGACAGACGTTAATGCTTACCCTGTAGAACCAAGACAAATAGATGAGGAAATTGAAGAAGTTGAAATCAAGGAAGAACTAGCAATTCAAACTGTTGGCTTAAAGAAACATTTTGGCAGAGGGTATAATCTTGTGAAAGCAGTTGACGGTATTGATCTTTCAGTAAAAGAAGGAGAAGTACATGGTTATCTTGGTCCAAATGGTGCTGGAAAAACTACTTCCATGCTTATGATTGCTGGAACAATTCGTCCTACAGAAGGTAAAGGATATATTTTTGGGAAATCAATTGGTTCTCCCGCAGCAAATAAACAACTTGGTGTTGCGATTGCAAATCCAAAATTCTGGAAAACCATGTCAGCTTACAAATACCTAGTTTATATGGGTCAATTACATGGTTTAGGAAAAACACTAGCAAAAGAACGAGCTAAGGAATTCTTACATATTCTCGAGATGACCCAACATGGGCATCGACTTCCAGTGGCATTTTCAACAGGAATGAAAGCTAAATTAGCTGTTGCTCAAGCCTTAATGCATCACCCAAGATTAGCAATACTTGATGAAAGTACAGCTGGTCTAGATCCCGAATCGCGATTTAAACTAGTTAATACAATAAAAGAACTAGCTAATATTCTCGGAACAAGTATCTTTGTAAGTGGTCATATATTAACAGAAATAGAAAAACTAGTCGATCGAGTAACGATCATTGTAAAAGGTAAAATTGGTCTTCAAGGGATCACACTAAGAGAAATGAGAAAAGAGTTCTCTACTGGACAGTTCTCATTAGAATGTTCAAATCCAGAACAAGTTATGCAAGACCTATTCAATATGGGTGTAACTAGTCAAATCTTCATGGATCACAATCAAGTTATCATCTTCACCAGTGATTTCATTGATTCAGTTTATGCCTGGTTACCTGAAATTCTGAGAAGAAATGGTGCAGTATTGCAGCGTTTCGGACCTATTGAAGTAACATTAGAGGAAGTCTTCATTAATGTAATTTCTAAGCGATATGGTTCAGACTTCCTATACGAAGATAAAATACTAGAAGAGTTTCAAGATGAGCAGAAAGGCATCTTTGGAAGATTAGCTAGGAGGTCAAAATAATGGAAGAAATTACACAACCAGACATTTCATCAATCGTACCAATGGAGATTGATTCAAAACATCAGAGAAGGAAAAAGGATGGCAAACGTAGTTTTGGTCTCTTTATAATTTTTCAGAAGACTTTTCTTGAGTTATTAAGCTTGAGAAGAGTAATATCATACCTAGCATTATCTATCGTTTTTCCATTCGTATTTACAATGATTGTTTCTGGTCAACTATCAGGAACTCTCGCAGATATGAGTATTGACTTCCAAATTGCTACAGTCGTGAATTACTTCGCCTTTTATTCCTTCTTCTGGAATGCGGGAATCTTATTGATCTTATATTGTGGCTTAACAGCTTCGACCTTTATCTCAAGTGAAGAATCAGGTGGAACAATGATCTTTCTTCTAACAAAACCAATTAGGAGAACTACACTCTACGTGGGTAAATTCTTAGGTTATTTCGTAAATATGGCAATATTACAATTTGTTTCATTGTTGTTTGGATTAACTATAACATGTTCATTATTTGATGTATCATCTGCAGTTTTTATTGCTGGAATGAAATTCTTAGTTCCAATATACCTTTACGCGTTGTTAATGATCGCAGTTATAGGCTTAATACTTGGATTTCTTTCAATAATAAACAAAAGAATGGTAATTAGTGTACTAGTAATTATGTTTCTAATTATCTTCATTTATTTCTTAGGAATTATCTTTAGAGTTGCTATTCCAACATATTATGAATCA
>JABLTI010000165.1 GCA_013166835.1 Promethearchaeati archaeon
TTCAATAAAGCATACCAATATCGGAAAATTAGAAATCTACCAAAAAGCTTTGCAGATGTTTTCTATCCATTCATTTATTTATTATCCACAGGCAGAGGATGAACTTTCAGCGTTATATATTGTTGGGAAAAGAAATTTACGATTATTTAAAGATAGAATAGGTTTTGAGTATCCTGAAGAAGCGGATATTTTCTTTAATTTCTGGAAAACCTTGGATTGGGAAGATTAGATTTCACTTACTTAAAATGAAATCAAGCATTAAATCAGCGATTATTTTTGCCCCTTCTGTATTTATGTGAACATGATCTACTAGCAAGCTAAATCCATTCTCTTCTGAGATTTTATCGAAGCTTTTTCTAAAAAGGAAATGTTTGTATGCTGCATCTTCTACAAGTCTCTTTTCATGAGGATATTTAGGACTGGAAGGATATTGTTTAAGATACTCAATCATTTTTTCATTAATAGGGAGATAACTAATCTCGTATTTGTTTGCGATTTCCCAGATTGTTTTAGAGTAATCAATGCTCTGTTTGAAAGCTTTACTGGAAATCTCTTCTCCCATTATTGGAATTGAACATAAAGCTATTTTGGTATCAGTTTTTTCTTTTAGTTCAGAAATGATTTTTTCCAAATTTTCTATGTACCATTTCTTATCTGGTTTTCTTGGAAGATTTAACATTTCAAGCATTTTTTTGTCTGGAACATTTTTTATTTCAGCATTTGCATCATTTGTTCCAATTAGAATAGTTAAAAAATCAGGTTTGCAAGCTATGATGCTTTCTATACGTAGGAGAACATTATAGGCTAATTCAGCATTCATACCTGCATTGATGTAGTCATAATTCTTACCAAGTTTTTTCGCTATCATCTTAATATAATTAACACTGAGATTACCATGAGTCAGACTGTCACCTATGAAGACAATTCTTTTTTTCTTAGTTATTTTTCGCTTTCTTTTCATCTTCTTTACATAATTATAGGGATTATCTCTTGGATAATGATAAATTCTCCACATTATTGTAAGATAGTAAGTAAAGAATGAAATTCCAGAAAGCAAAATGAAACCAAAAATAACAATTAAAACAATATAACCTACTTTCAAAACTTAATCTCCCTATGACAATTATAAATTCCTTTAACCCAGATTCTTTCATATATGTTTTGGATAAAAATTCGTTCTCTTTATTGTCGAAAAAGAAAGAAAAGATACAGAATTTTATGTCTGTAAAAAAGAAATTGTTTATGTTTTTTTCTTTACAGAAATTCTATATATTGTTGCTACTGCTATGATTCCAATGATTGTTACTAGGATTGCGAAGCCATTGAATAATCCCGTAGGTCCCGGTGTTGAAGTTGTTGATGGAGGAGGAGTTACCTCGTTTACCACAATATTGAATGAACCTACACCAGAATGTGCGTAAATAATGATTATGTATGAAGCACTAGTAACAACTTCTAATTCAATATCATCGACATCTCCGATTGAATAGGACTCATTTATTAATGAATAACTAACATCCAATATGACTAAATCGAAATCAACAACATCGCTGTCATATGTTAAAGTGAATTCATAGTACCCGACAGGTAAAGTAACAAGGTAATAATGATTCAAGTTTTGTACATAATGGAAACTAACAGTTCCCTCTTGTGTTCCACCACTTCCCACTAGAGTTTGGCCGATGGCAATGTTTAATGGATCTACTTTTTCCATGATTAAATCATAGGAAGATGCAGAGAATCCCCATACTTCAATAACAAAAAGTCCTGGAATTAAATCAAGTCTTATCTTCTCTATTGTTCCATCTTCAGGATTGTATAATTGACTATGACCAATTGCTATAAAATCTACTCCATTGAACCAAAAAAGGTAAACATCAGCATCACCACTGAAAATCTCAGCTTCTATTTCGTAAATACCTAGCAAAGCGATATTTATTTCATAATAATGTGATTCATCTGAGGTCAACCCTAGAGTTCCAGTACTTACACCAAGCTCAAGGATGTCAAAACCCATTGATAAATCACCAAATCCTCTGATGTAGAAATTCGCAAGGAATTCATCCCATAAGGTGGCTGTTTGCCAATCCATATCTGTGAAAATATCCACTGTTGCAATGTAATCATAAATGTAAGAATCATAAACGGAATTTGAATAGGGCATAAAGATAGTAACACCGTTTGCATTACCAAAATAAGCACTGCCTTGATAATTATCCACTATTAGAGAATTCAATTGAGTAATGAGATTAATTGCAGATTGATTGAGATCAGGATAATTCATCATCAATGTATTATTTGCAAATAATTCTTCTATAAAATGCACAAAATCTAAAACGAAATCATCATAAAACATCTGACTGTTGAAGAAAGCCTCTTCTATACATTCACCTATTCCATCATCTAGAACTGCTGTTAGGTTTGAAGCGAAGTAATTCAAATAAGGAATAAACGAGTCAAATAATGTTAGATTGATTGTAGATAATGCAGTATTACTATACAACGAATCATAGGATGAATTATAGGAATCAACAATAACTTCCGCTAAAGCTGAAGCATTCATTGTTGGATCAGCTTCAAGTGCTGAGATTATTGCTTCATAATCAAATCCATCTGCTGGGATTGATTCTTCAGAAGCCACAAAGTAATCAGCAAGATCTTTCAATTCATAAGCAACTTCAAGCATGTTCATGAAACAAGCATCATGAGTAATTAGATCAATATCTACACTATGAGTTGTTACGCTATTTTCTATTGCTGTTTGCATTTCATCTATAGTTAGAAAGTCAGAGGAATCAGTATCATCCCAACAAAGTCCATCAGTACCTCCTCCATGATCCCATAGATTGAGCCAGTAATTGTCTGCATCATAATTAGTGAAACAATAATCAAGGAATGATTCCAGAGTTGCACCATCTCCCATATTGGCTTCTCCCTCATTTTGAAGTAATTCTGAATTCATTTTATATTCATCACTGTCTGCTGTTATATTGAAAATTCTCGTATCAGTCCAATCATCATTAGTGGTATCATAACCTAGTATTCGATCAAACATTACAATGACTGCAATGGAGGAACCGGTAATTTTACCTAATTCCATTTCATTTATATCATCAATTCCAAATTCTTCTAAATTATTATCTCCATCAAGATAGATCATAACTAACCAATCAAAAACCACAGCATTTGGTTCTAAAATTAGTTGAATTTCAGGATCAGCTATGATTGCGGTATTTTTTTGTAGAAGATTTGAAGAACTGAAAGATAAAATGGCAATTAAAGAAAAAATTAGTAATAATTTTAGCTTTCTATTCTTGTGTGAGAAATACAATAATTTGAACATTGAACTCACTCCATTTCCTAAAGTGAGTTTCAATGTTAATCTATAAATAGCTTTTCTATTTAATCTTCAAATGAGATTTCAGATATTGTCCTGTATACGAGTCTTTGACTTTAGCAACTTCTTCTGGTGTTCCTTGAGCAACTATTTTACCTCCTAGTTTTCCACCTTCAGGACCAAGATCTAGAACATGATCAGCAGTCTTAATCACATCAAGATTGTGTTCAATGACGATTACTGTATTTCCTTCATTTACAAGTCGATTAATTATGTCAAGAAGTCTTTGAATATCAGCAAGATGTAAACCAGTAGTGGGTTCATCTAGAATATACAGATTATCTTTATCTCGTTTTATCTTCCCAAGTTCATTTGCTAATTTGATTCTTTGTGCTTCCCCTCCTGAGATAGTAGAGGAGGATTGGCCTATTTTCAGGTAACCTAGACCTAAATCTTGCATGACTTTCAGTTTGTGGGAAAGATAATTATCATCCTTAAAGAAATCAAGGGCTTCTACAACACTCATATCAAGAATGTCTGAAATCGTTTTATTTTGATACTTTATTTCGAGAATCTCTTTCCTAAATCGAGTTCCTTTACAAACTGTACAAGTTGATTCAATGTCAGCCATATATTGTAATGGTGTGATTATTCTTCCCCAACCACTACATTCTGGACACCTTCCACCTGTACTAGCATTGAAGCTAAAGTGTTTTAGTTCGTATCCTCTTGCTTTTGACTCTTCTAGTTCTACATATAATCGTCTAATCTTATCAAAGAATCCAATGTAAGTCGCAGGATTCGATCTTGCAGAGCGTCCGATAGGTGTTTGGTCGATATTTCTAATATCCTTAATGTGTTCAATCCCATCTACTTTATCACATTCACCAGGAATTATTCTTTTATCTCTAAAAACAGAGTACAAATTCTTATAGAGAATTTCATGAATCAGACTACTTTTACCTGATCCTGATACTCCGGTTACACAGACAAAATTTCCAAGAGGAATCTTCACATCGACATTTTGTAAGTTATTTTCTCGAGCTCCCTTAATTACAAGTGAGTGTCCATTTGATTCTCTTCTTTTAGAAGGAATTACTATGGTTTTTCTTCCTGAGAGATATTGTCCAGTAATAGATTTTTTATGAGTTTTAATATCATTTAATGTTCCTTGAGTTACTATTTCTCCACCGTAAATACCTGGTCCTGGACCCATTTCGATTACATGATCAGCTGCTTGCATAGTGTCAACATCGTGTTCAATGACGATTACAGTATTACCTAAATCTCTCATCTTATGTAAAATATTGATCAGTTTATGTGAATCTCTAGGATGTAATCCAATTGAAGGTTCATCAAGGATAAACATTAAACCCATAAGCTCAGAACCGATTTGAGTAGATAACTTTGTTCTTTGTAATTCTCCACCAGACAATGTATCAGTTCGTCTATCAAGACTCAAATAATCTAAACCAATACTTCTCATAACTTTCAGGCGTTTCATTATTTCCTCTAAAACTGGTTCTGCGAGATGTTTTTTCTCATCTTCAATTGCTAATTTTTCGAGAAACATATCTAATTCATCTATTGGTAGAGAATTTACTTCTTGTATATCCTTGTTATTTAAACGAACATACCTTCGATGTTTTTGCAATTTCAAACCTTTGCAATCTGGACATGTTTGTTCTACCATGACTCGTTTATACATATCTTCTTC
>JABLTI010000058.1 GCA_013166835.1 Promethearchaeati archaeon
TAGTTTGAGAAGAGAAGTGTTGCCAAGTAACATTGTAGTATCAAAATAACCTCTGAAAAATACTAATTGATCTTTTACTAATCTCTCAACATCAAGATTCTGTTTAGCAATATCAATTATTTCTTGAGCTCTATCAGATGCCGGGAGAACATGACCTCTGATATATCGATTGAGAACAACTTTCGAGTAACCCATAATCTTACTGAGCTCTTCATAGGAGTGATATTTCTTCAGCATGCGCAAGAGCTCAATTGAGCGAATGCGTTTTTTAACATCATCAAGATAATTAGTCGTTCTCTTTTACCTCCTCTCTTCATTTATCAGTATTTTTTAGTTGGATATCTTAGTAATAATACTAGTAGCTTAATGGAATATTAATCTAATCTTAGACTTCTATTCTCAAACCTATTATTCGTCCTCAAATCGACTGAAACTACAAAAGAATCCAGTTAGATTTATTTGATGCTCCCTAATCTTTTTATTTTCAGAGAGATAGTTTTGAAAAAGAATCAAGTTGTGATATTTATGTTTGAAGGGCATGACGAATTACGCAAAAAAGAATTTCCACAATTAATGGATAGAGTGTGGTTGAGTAGTGCAGCTTTTACTCCTCATGCAAAATCTGTTGTAGAAGCAATGACCCAATTTATTGACTATTTTCATGATCCTACTATTGGTAAGGATGTTCAGGAATTGTTTGATGATGTAAATACTGGCACATATAATGGTGCTGCAAAATTATTGAAGTGTAATCCTGAAGATATATCTCTAATCATTAATACTGCTCATGGCTTGAATTTCCCACTTCATGGTTTAGATTGGGAGAAGGGAGACAATGTTGTTACTTCGGAATTAGAATTCCCAACTAACTATTTGCCATGGAAGTATCTAAGTAAACGAAAGAGCGTTGAATTTCGAGCTGCGAAAATCAATGAAAAACTACAGATTTCTGAAGATGAAATTATTTCATTAATTGATGATAAAACAAAGCTTGTATCACTTTCTTTGGTTCAATTTAATAATGGGCAAAGGGTTGATGCGAAGAAAATAGCTAAAGTCGCTCATGAGAATGGTGCATTAGTTGCTTTAGATGCAATTCAAGCATGTGGGGGGGTTGAAGTTTATCCAAAAGAAATGGATGTAGATTTTGTAACAGCTGGTGGTCCGAAATTCCTTATGGCGCCACTTGGTATAGGTGTGTGTTATATTAGTCCAAGAGCTCTCGAGACAATAGAACCTCCACTACAAGGTACAGGGAATTATGATTTCACAGATCAGAATTGGATGGATAGAAACAAGAGCTATCACAAAGGAGCTAAAAGATTCGAAAATGGAACAGTACCGTTTTATTGTGTTGCTGGATTGAAAGCAGCATTAGAGCTCATTAATTCTGTTGGGATTGAGACAGTTGCCAAACATAATCATGGTTTAATACAACAATTAATCGAAGGAATTGTCGATCAAGGATTAACCACTATCACTCCTCATGAACCAGAGAGAAGAGGAGCGTTAATCAACGTTCGTGTAGACGAGAAGAAGGATTTGAAGAAAATCGTAGAGATTCTTGAAGAGAAATACAGAGTAACTGTTACAAACAGATTTGGTGGCTTAAGATTCGCTGCACAACTGTATAATACAGAAAAACATATTCAAACAGCCTTATCATCGTTGAAAGAAGTGCTAGCTAAGGTTTAACACTCATTTCTTTATTTGATTACATTTTTAGATAGAATTGCCACATGATAGTATATTGGATGCAAATTACATTTATATGAAAATTTCCTTAGTTTATTGATAGTGGGTTTCTTATGAAAGAAAAAATAGAAATAAACACGATGATTGCGAGAAATGTTTATTCTACTGAATCATTTCAATTCGTAAAGATAGTTCTCAAGAACATATATGACTTTGAGGTTCCTGAAAAAGCAAAGGAAATTCACATACAAAACAAATTGTATGATTATACGGACGAATTCAGGTTATTTAAGTACAAAGAACAAGGAGTGAAATATCATTCCTACTACAAAATCCACGAAAAAGATTCATCCATTCCCGCATTTTATTCAATATCTAATGAATCATTTGGTTTTCCTGATTACTGGATTAAATTCACAATAAGTTCTCAAGAAGGATTAATTCTTGAATTAAAATCAAAGGATAAAAAGCTGATTGAAAAAACAATTGCCTTGTTTGATACGGAATTTGCCTATTGTCGAAAACAATCCCAAGATGAAATATTCGATGAACTAATCCATGAGATTCGAACTCATGCAACTGAAGATGATGGTGAAATTGGGATCAAAAAAGGTCTGAAAGCAATTGAAATTTATCCTCAAGATTTTTGGGCTCGATTCTATCTTGGTTGTTCTTTAGCTCTTAACGGACAACATGAAAAAGCAATTGAGCATTTACTATTGGCTACTCGTTTAGATCCAAAAAATTATGATGCTTTCTACAATCTTGCGAAAACATATCTTGAACTTAAAGAATTAGTTAGTGCAAAAGATGCAATGTTGAAAGCACATAAACTTGCGAAGAAAAATCATGCTATAAACTATTATTTGGCTGTTATTTTCGAAAAACTTGATGAAAAGAAAGAAGCGGAAAAATATTATCAAATCGCAATTAAAATATCTCCAGAAAAACAACCTAAAACAAAACGTCATATTCAAAGCTTTTTGAAAAAAGCAGAAAAAGGATTACTTAGAGTAACAAAATAACAAAGAAAAACAAATGATGAGGGATCATAGATTATTCTATCCCTCGTAAATCAGTATGAGATAAATATTTGTTTTGAACGCTTTTACTCAAATCTCCAATATTGGAATCAGATAATTCAACAAGTGGAGCGTTAGCGCCAATTCTTTCTCCTGAAGCGAGTTGTATCCCAAATCGACTGAGAGAATCAGCACGCCTTCGAGCAGTTCTTTGTGTGACTATACCTGATCCTTGAGCATAAATCAGTGTCCATTTTTCTTCAGCGCCATCAAAAAGTAAAACCGCATCAGAACCACTTTGACTTGCATAGGTTTCTAATTTAGAAGGTTCTTCTGTTAGATATGAGAAATATTGCTCTACCATATCTGATTTGTCAACTACAGTGAATTCATCTCTTTCTCTATGATAAGTAAAACAGTGTCGTTTACCCAAGTTTAATCAGATCTCCTTTTTGTTTTTATAAATTGCAATTTTCGTTGCTTTGACTCCGGCTAAGTCCATGTGTCAATAGTAAATATTATTTCCAAATTTCCCTTTTTAAGTCTTTGATTTAGGTAAATTTGTAACAAAAAAAATTAACACTGAAATTTTTCAGAGTCTCAGAAATTTGTTCTTCCTTATAGATATGTAATTCTGTTTTTAACAGCATCATATATTGCATCTTTAAATCTCATATGCTTTTCAAGATGATTTCGTATACATGCTCTTGATTTGTGGAAATACTCATTATGTTCTTCGCAAAACAGTAATCTTTCTTGGTTTTTGAAAGGGTTACTACATTCCGAACAGATTTTTTCTTGTATTTCAACATAACAAGTAAAATGAACAGCTAGTTCATTATTATCAATATCAGAAATGAATACTAGATCTTGTTCATTAATTATTTCATTACAAATGGCACATTTGCGAATATCACTTGCTTTCTTATTTGAGAGACCTATATTATCATCTTGCAAGTTAAATTCACCTTTTTTTATCAAATTATCTTACAAGAGGAGATATGTTTCTGATGTATTAAAAGGAATAATTAAAGGGAGACCACCGAAGGTATTCAAATAATTATCAATAAGAAAGGAATAGATATTAATTCGAACTTTCAGCGAAAAAATGTTAAAAATCTATATCATAGTCTTCACAAAGATTTTTAAATAATCTTGGAACGCTCAAGTAACAGTATAATAAATATTTATTGGTGTAAAAAAACATGCCAGGTAGTAAAGCCCCTAGAGGCGAATACGCGGGACGACAATTAAAAAAGAAACGTAAGAAGTTCCGTTGGAAAGATATTTACTACAAGAGAAAAATGTTAGGATTAGATAAGAAAGCTGACCCTCTTGCAGCAGCCCCACAAGCATCGGGAATTGTAGTAGAAAAATATGGGGTAGAATCCAAACAACCTAACTCAGCTCTTCGTAAATGTGTACGTGTCCAACTCATTAAAAATGGTAAACAAATAGGAGCTTTTGTCCCACTTGACGGTGGATTAACCCACATTGCTGAACACGATCGTGTTATCGTTGAAGGTATTGGTGGTGCAAAAGGTGGTGCCAAGGGTGACCTTCCGGGCATCAAGTGGCGTGTTTCTAAAGTCAATGGTGTTGCTCTTTCAAGTTTAGTGTATGGCAAAAAAGAGAAGCCAGTAAGATAGGTGTATGAATATGTCTAAATCAACAAAAGAAAAGGACGCTAAGAAAACAAAGGCAGATTCTAAGAAGAAAAAGGCAGCTGCTGCCAAAGATGATAAAGCTGCAAAAAAGGCAACTAAAGCAACTACTACTAAAGCAAAGAAGAAAGAAGACCCAAAGAAGAAAGTCACACCTACAAAAGAGAAGAAAGAAACCAAAACTACTCCCGCAAAAGAAATTAAAGCTAAAAAACCTGCTGAATCTAAAAAAGACGCTGCTCCCAAAACTGCTCCAAAGAAAGAAACAGCAAAAGTTGAAAAACCAAAAACAGCTCCTAAAGCTAAAAAACCAGAAGCTGTAACTCCCAAACCAGCTCCAAAAGCTGCCAAACCAAAAACTCCTCCAAAAGAAGATAAGGAAGAAGTTGAGGTTATACCAATTTTTGATAACATAATGCTATTCAATCAATGGACCTATCAAGATCTAACAGTTGTTGATCCTGGGATAAAAGCTTACATCAGCTTAAGACCAGTAGTTACTCCTCACACTGGAGGACGGTATGCCCATCAAAGATTTAAGAAAGCTGAAATGCCTATTGTCGAAAGATTAGTAAATAAATTGATGAAAACCAAAAAAGGAACAGGTAGAAAAGAAAGAATGATTAAATCTGTTCGAGTAGCTTTTGACATTATTAACTTACAAACAGGTAAGAATCCAATCCAAGTTCTCATTGATGCTATTCAGAATGCTGCCCCTCGAGAAGAAGTCACTCGAATCACCTATGGTGGTATGGCTCAACTACAATCTGTAGATGTTGCTCCAATGAGAAGAGTAGATATAGCTTTAACAAATATTGTAGAAGGTGTATACAAGAAATCCTTCAACAATATTCTCACAGCTGAAGAAATTCTTGCACGTGAATTAATTGATGCCGCTGATAACAAACCTGCAAGCTTTGCAATTGGTAAAATGCTAGAAATAGAACGAATTGCTCTCAGTGCAAGATAATTAATTCATAAAAATTAGCCCTTCGGGGCATCTATTTTATTTTTTATAATTTATATCTATATTCGTTTTGTTTTCATTTAGTATCCTAATTTCTTTTATTATCAAAATAATAATTAATAAACGGGTAATCTAATAGAATCAATAAGAAAAGTAGGTGTCATTAAAATGGATTATCAGGTTCTTTCCACTATACTAGGTGATTCTATTCAAGTGAAAATCGTTGAGTTCTTCATCATAAATAACACAGGAATGTATCAACTAACAGAAATTGCCCGTATTTTAGGTATATCACATTCTCGAGTTCATGACCTGATCGATTCATTAGTGAAAATGCGAATTATACTAGAAACTCGCTCGAAACGAAATCGATTGTTTGAGTTAAACAAAGATCATCCGATCACTAAACAACTGAGTGAACTATACAAAATAACGAGAGCATATTTGGTAGCAAGTCAGTATTAAGATAAAATTGATAATTGGCAAATTCTAATATTTGTATGAGTGATTAGAATGAGTATGGAAGATAGAGAAAAACGCAACTTTCTTATGGAGCTAACAACTGATGCCCAATCCTTAATGTATCAAGGAAAGAAAAAAGAAGCACTAGAGTGCTATGATAAAATATTAGCTAAATATCCTGATGATATAACTGTAATCTATGGAAAAGGTATGATTTATTTTGAATTCGATGATTTAAAAGAAGCAATTGTTTGTTTTAATAAAGCAATTGAGATTAATCCTGAAGATATTGATTCATTATATGCGAAAGGTGCCATCTTAAGCTCTTTAGGTAAAAATGATGAAGCAATTGAGCTTTTTGATACTGTGATAAAACACGATACAAAATTTGTAATTGCTTGGCTAGCAAAAGGATATGCATTATTGAATATAGAAAAATCAGAAGAAGCATTACAGTGTTTTGTAGAAATAGAGAAACTTGGAAGAAAAGAAGTAGCATTAAGTGGAAAAGGGCATGCATTAAGGAAATTAAATGAGCTAGAAAAAGCTACAAAATCTTATCAAGAAGCAATCAAAATAGATCCATATGACCCCGAGGCTTTATTTGGATTAGGAATGATTGCTTACAAAAATGAGAATCTCAAAAGTGCAACTAAATTTCTTTATCGAAGTGTTATACAAGATGATGATAATTTAGAAGCTTGGGAAATATTGGCTGAAATTTATAAGAAGACAAATGATGTTGAAAAAGAAAAAGCAGCTTTAACTAAAATCTCTGAATTGAAAGAAAAATGAATTCTATCTAAGTAAATCCTCGGTAAATTTATTTCTCAAAGGTCTTTTTCAGCATGCTCGCAAAACTTATCTTTTACTAAAACAGTTTTAAATTGGAAATTACTTTCCAAGGAAAAAAGACGAATATGTTTGTAGTAAAAATTGGTGGATCAATATTATTTGATAAAGAAAACCAAATTAATGATAAACTGATTTCAAAATATGCAAAAACCATTCGAAATGTAATAAATAATACTGAGAAAAAATGTTCAATAATTGTGGGTGGAGGGAAACTAGCAAGAAAATATATAGATATAGCTCGAAAGTATGGAGCTTCCGAAGAGGCTAGTGATATTATTGGTATAGAATCTGCTAAACTAAATGCTCGATTACTAATCTCAGCATTAGGCGAGAGTGCTTATCCCACTCCCCCAAACAACTTAGAGGAATTTCAGGAATTTTTCAAGCAAACCAGGAAGGTGATTGTTTGTGGTGGATTCAAACCAGGTCAGTCCACAAATGCTGTTGCAGCATCGATAGCTGAAACAACAAATGCTGAGAAACTGATTAATCTCACAAATGTTGAAGGTGTTTATTCAGATGATCCTGGAAAAAATCCGGAAGCAAAATTACTTGACAAAATTACAATTGCTGAGCTAGAAACAATGATGTCAAAACATCAAATCAAAGCCGGTTATTACCCTCTATTCGATCCTACAGCTATTCAAATAGTCAAACGCTCGAAAATTCCATTACAATTCGCAAGTGGTCATAATCCAGAAAACCTGACTAAAATTATTTCTGGAGCAAAGATTGGAACAACTGTAATCTTCTGATTACAAATATCCCCTTCAATTACTACAGAATACTCATTTTCCTTGGAGAAATAATTGAAGGACGTTAAACTATGAATGTTGTACAACAAAATGAACCAGGTGAAAACCCTGATCAAGAAGAAAAAGAACAAGAAGTTAATGAAGAAGAAATTACTGAAGAAGATGAAGGACCAGGCAAATTTGATAAAGAAGAATATATCTACCAGAAACTCGTCAAGAAAAGAAACCATACGTATTCATGTATTGCAAATGTGTTGAAGAATTATAATCATAAACATGTTCTTAATGCTTTTATTCCTGAAAGAGAAAAACTTGCTATGAGATTGGCTACAATTCTCATGACGAAAGATGGTCTCTCTGCAAGTGATTTCAGCAATTTATCTATTTCATCAACCTCTACAAGTCAAGAATCACAAACAACAAATGAGATCATAAGTTTATCAGCTATTAATTTCTTAATTAATCAAGTCCATTCTCTATCTGCTGATGACGATGGTGAAATGGAATTTTCAGATGATGCAAAGAAACACCTCACAGAGCTCGCAATAGAATGGGCTCAACTTCGAGATCAAGCCTTTATGTTCTCTAATGGAATGATTAAACTTGAATATGAATTACATGATAATCTTCATTTCATTGAAACTGAATTGTATTTTGAAACAGAAAGAAAATTGAAGAGCATAGGAATAGATCAAAAAACTGGAACAAGTACGAAATTAAAGGAGAAGAGAGATCAACGTCGTAAAATGACCGACAGAACCATTACTGAACTAGTTGATATGGTGAAATCTTGGCATAGTGAAATAGCATTTCTGCGAAGGATCACTGAATTTTATGCTTCTATGAGGCAACTAAATGAGGAGGAAATTGAAGCATTATCAATTCTTTTTGAAAACTTTGGTCCTTTAATGGCATTAAAAGATCTGAAGAATCCATTTAAAGAAATAAAAATAACGCATATAGAGGAATTACAAGGAAAAAGAGAAAGTTTGGGTCCAACCGAAGAAATGAGATTATTACTATACGAAACAATCATGACTTTCCAACTTGGAAAAGAAGACGTTCCGTACTTCCTCTGTAGAATTATTACAAAGAAAAACGAAGAATATCTGCAAATTCCTATAATTTCATTACTCCTGTTCTCAAGATTCTGCAATTCATATGGTGAAACAACAAGAAGCAAAAAAGCCCATGATCTAGAACTAATTGTTTCAGAGATATCTGAATTAGCTGGATGGATGGTTGTAGACCAAAATGTCGAAATATTGAGTGAAGGAGATACTGTTACTGAGATTGATTTAATCATTCGCAGAAATAAAACAGATATAATAGTTGAAGTAAAAGATTTGGCTCTCTGGAGAGGATGGTATTTTGACCGGGAAAGCCTCATCAAAAGATACGAGATTTTCGCAATAGCTGCAAAGAAATTAAGAGAAAGAAGATTACTACTAAAAACAACAAATGCTAAACTGCTAATAGTTACTGCTTTAAACGAACGATGGAAAAAAGTAGATGGAATACCAATAGTGCCACTCAAATCATTAAACAAATACCTCAAGAAGCTTAAAAGACTAGAAAGTAAAAGATCAAAACCCGCGAGAAGATAATCTCTTCTCATTCTTTTTCCAAAGCAGCTATCAGTTAATTAAGGGATTCTTTTTCTTCAGCCCTTATCTTCTTCAAAGTTTTTATTTCAATAATACTGTCTTCATCTTCATCTGGTAAGGGGTGTAAATTATCAAATCGTCTTAGCAAATCAAAATAGACTATGATTTGCAGAATAGCAGCAATATATGAAAACATGTGCATAAAGATCAATGCAACACTATCTGTGTAGTCAATATTAACAAGATTTAAGATATTGCTGATAGGATAAACCAAGGCAAAAAATCCGAAGAGATAGGGAAGAGGACCTCTGCCATAACCAATACCTGCCCTATTACGCAATTGATTTTGGAATATATCAAAAGTAATGAAAGTCACAATTATTAGTAGTGTGGTAGACAGATCAAAAATCTGAATAAGATTGTACAAAAATTCCTGCATAATTCCACTTGCTAGCTCAGTAATTCGGAAGAAAATGTATGCTATCTTTATCCCAACTTGAATGACCAAAAGAGTTGCAGCTAAAACCCCAAATTTGGAAAATCGTAAATAATAAAATCCTAATAATATCATTCCTACTGCTAAAGTCACAATGAAAATCAAATATATGGAATTTGTAACTATTTTTTCGATGGGTTCAAAAGTCGCAGGAGGGTTGCCACCAAAAGTAGTATGAATAACTATGAATCTAATTAATGTCCAAGCAGTATCAATTACCAATAAAGCGATGAGCATCCTTGTTCCAAGCTTTGAGAGATACTTAGCATATCGATAACTTATTCCCATAAAATTATCCGCCAAATCAATTTGATAATAAGTAATGCGATTTTACAAACTATTTCAATAAAGTTCTTTGTATTAAAATAATTTGTTCATATTCTTGTTTCTGTTATTAACGATGCAAAGAGCAAAACTAACTCGAAAAACAAAATAATTACTCACGAAACTAGTAGTTACTCACATAAATAGATATATTTAAAACGTTTGTTTTACTAAAAACTATTTGCTGTAAAAGCAATCCGAAAAAAAGGAAAATAAATTATTAAGGATAAATTAAAATAACTAATCTTTCCGAATTTTGCTCAAAGAGCAAGTATTTCATAAAAATTGGAGATTGATTAATAAGTGACTGAATCAGAAGAAGAGACTATTGTATCAGAGGTCGAAGAGATTATTAAAGCATTGGAAAAAGATTCGAAAACACAGAAATTGATCAAAGAATTAGATAAGATTCTAGATGGAATTAGTCTAAAAGATATTCTCGTTACAAATAAAAAAATGATTACAGATGCTGAACAAGCGAAAAAAGAGAAGGAAGAATACTTGTCTTTGCTACAAAGATTTAAAGCAGATTTTGAAAATTACAAGAAGCGTGCTCAGAAACAAGCAGATAACAACGTTCGATATTCCTCCGAAAAAATCCTTTCTAAAATCTTTAATCCAATTGAGAATATTGAAAGAGCAATTGAATTTGCAAAAGAGAACAATAAAGAAACAGTTCCTTTAGAAGGTATCAAAATAATCCAAGGACAATTATCTCGAATATTAGAGGAAGAAGGAGTAGCACTCATTAATCCTATACAAGGGGAGAAATTCGATCCTTTCTATCATGAAGCAGTTTGTGTTGATCCCACAGGAAATTTTGAGCCTGGAGTAGTCGTTCAATTACTTGAGAATGGGTACAAAATAAAAGAAAAAGTGATGCTTGCAGCAAAAGTTATGGTTTCAGCAGAAAAAGAAGAAACCAAAGAAGAAGTAGAAGAAGAAAAACTAAGTGAATAATTAATAATAAATAAAGGTGACAAAATATGGCAAAAGTTGTTGGTATAGATTTAGGAACCACAAATTCCGGAATTGCATATATGGAAGGTGGAACACCAACCATTATTCCAAATGCTGAAGGTGGTAGAATCACTCCATCTGTTGTTACAATAACAGAAGATGGCGAGCAAATTGTTGGTGAAATAGCTAAAAGACAAGCAATATCAAAACCAAAACGAACAATTCGCTCTATCAAACGAAAAATGGGTTCTACTCATAGAGATAGAATTGATGGTAAAGATTACACCCCACAAGAAATTTCTGCAATGATTCTAAGAAAATTAAAGAAGGATGCAGAAGATTTCCTAGGAGAAGAAATAAAACAAGCTGTAATTACTTGTCCAGCATATTTCACTGATAGTCAAAGACAAGCTACAAAAGATGCAGGAAAAATAGCAGGATTAGAGGTTTTAAGAATAATTAATGAACCAACTGCTGCTTGTTTGGCCTACGGAGTAGGAAAAGAAAAAGAAGAAACAATTCTAGTTTTCGACCTTGGTGGAGGAACATTCGATGTTTCTATTCTTGAAACCTATGTTGAAGAAGGAGACACAATGTTTGAAGTAAAAGCCACTAGTGGTAATAATTTGCTAGGTGGAGATGATTTTGATGATAGAATCATAAAATGGGTTGTTGAGCAATTCAAGAAACAAGAAGGAATTGACATAACCAAGAATGCTTCAGCTATGCAACGAATTAAAGATGCTTCAGAAAAGGCTAAAATGGAATTATCATCAAAACAAAGAGCTTTTGTTGACATCCCATATGCTACTGTAGATAAAGAAGGGCAACCAATCAATATAAACTATGAAATTACTAGATCACAATTCCAAAGAATGACTGATGATCTAATAGAAAAAACTATGGGACCAACAAGACAAGCACTTAAAGATTCAAAGAAGAAAGCATCTGAAATTAACAAAGTCCTTCTTGTAGGTGGAGCTACTAGAATGCCTGCTGTGAGAGATGAAATTGCTAAAATGTTCGGGGAAAAGACAATCTATAAAGGAATTAATCCTGACGAATGTGTTGCAATAGGTGCAGCAGTGCAAGCTGGAGTAATAAAAGGTGATGTAAAAGATGTTCTTCTTTTAGATGTTACTCCATTAACTCTTGGAATTGAAACACTCGGACAAGTATTCACTCCAATTGTTGACAGAAACACAACTATACCCACAAGTAAAAGTCAAATCTTTTCAACAGCAAGTGACAATCAACCAAGTGTAGAAATCCATGTCTTACAAGGCGAAAGGAAATTTGCGAAAGATAATGTTACATTAGGAAAATTCCAGTTAATTGGAATCCCTCCCGCACCACGAGGTGTCCCTCAAGTTGAAGTAACCTTCGATTTGGATGTCAATGGAATCGTATCAGTAAAAGCAAAAGACCTTGGAACTGGAAACGAACAAAAAGTAACCGTTTCATCACCAAGTGGTGTTGACAAAAAGGATATAGAGGAAATGGTCAAAAATGCAGAGCAATACGAAGAAGAAGATAGTAAACGACTTGAAGAAGTTCAGTTAAAGAATGAAGCAGAACATCTCGTTTACAGTGTTGATAAGGTACTCAAAGATTTCAAAGATAAAGTAACAGAAGAAGAAACCAAATCTGTAAAAGAAAAGCAAGAAGAACTCCGACAAGTTTTAGCAACAGATGACTACGATGACATCAAAAAGAAGAAAGAAAGCCTAATGGAAGAATTACAACAAATCTCCTCTAGAATATATCAACAAGCTGGTGGACAACCAGGAGCTGGTTTTGATCCAAGCCAATTTGCCGAAGGAGCAGGACCATCATTTGCTCCTCCTGGCACACAAGAAAAACCAGAGGAAGAACATGTTGTTGATGTTGACTACGAAGTCGAAGAAGACGAAGAGTAGGTAAGAAATTGTTAGTGATTAACACTAACAATTCAATAATTTTTTTTCTTTTGATTATATTTTCTAATTATACTATGACAAATTGGGATTAGAAAGAATACACTTAGAATAAATATTGATTTCATTGAAGCGGGGGAGCTTGGGGTAGTTGTTTCTTCAGGATAGGTTCCATTGCTATTTATTGGAAAAATGATATGTGAGGGATGACTTGAATTATGATATATTGTATTGTTAGCAATATATGTTTGGTTATTTGTAAAAATGGGTGCTCCATTATTCGGATTTGCATTGAATCTTGGATAATTTGAACTAGATATAGCGATTCTGATTTTATGTCCTTCATTGAAAATATATGATGTGCTCCATAAATTAATTTCTACTTCTACAATTTCTCCGGGAGTAAGTAACTCTGGGGATGTATTATTACTTCGATATTTAGCTCTAACAATACCATCCTGTATAAGCATGGATCGACCATCTGGATAAAGATCTGTAATTTTAACAGTAAAATCTGTATCAGAGCAATTTGAAGAAACCCAGAGATGGGCTTTCATTTCTCCGGTAATTTCCAAAGGCTCAATAATTGTATCTGAGCTGAAAATAATAACATCCTCTCTAGATTCAAGACTTGTTTGGTCATGAGGTCCAAAAGCTATGTTTAGATTTCCCCCACCAATTGTCGGAACAGGATTATTTGGGTCATAATAAAAATTATCGGCTTCCTCATTTCCATCTGGTAAATCTTTCGAAATTAGACCACCATCTCGAAGATAGAATTTAGTATAATTAACAGGGATTGGCCAATTCGATGATGAACGCCAGAAATTCCCAAGTGAACCAGCAGAATCAGGTCCCATACAATAATATCTAACAGTTGATTGAGAATACAATCCATTTTGTTGTTCTTTTAAATAATATTCAAAGAAATCATACATTAAAGGTGAATAGAGATCATCAATTGCATTACTTGGAAAAGTAATTTCTCCTTGTGTACGATCAAAATACGTTCCATGCCCCCAAGGACCAATAACTAAGAAGGATTTTCCTTTGGTTGATTCACTACTATTGTATTGGTAACCCATGAAGCCGTCTATTGTTCCTTGACTGAAAACATCAAACCAACCTGCTTGGAAGACTCCTGGAGTATTAACTTGATCATATTTATTTACAAGAGTTACGTTATTCCAAAGATGAGTAAAATTCTCATTTTCATATATTAATGGTAGCCAGAATGAACTACCAATAGAGCTTAACCATCCTTCTACTAACGCTAATCGAAATGCACCACCAGGATACAATACATCTCGGTAAAAGTCCGGAGATGCAATCTGAATTGCTTGAGCAGTTAAACCTGGAGGATTAGCAAGATGCATGAAAAATTGATTAATCCCTAAAGCTGAAGCTCCATAAGTACCAATTTTACCATTACACCAAGATTGCGTAAGAATCCACTGAATTGTATCAAAAGCATCAGTGGATGCGTTTTGAAAAACCATATCTGTGCCTTCTGAAGCAAATCTCCCTCGCATATCTTGACTGATTGTTATATAACCTCTTAGAGAGGTAAAAATTGTTGCAAATATTGACAATCCATCCTTATTGTATGGAGTGCGAATAAGAATTACCGCTCTAGATCCCTCACCAATGAAATCGGGTAAATAGATATCAGTCGCTAAATTAACACCATCCCTCATTTCTATCATTACAGTGGATTTATTATAATTTGGAGTGAAGTTATTTGTTAAGCTATTTTTCTGCGCATTGGTAACTATAGGGTTCCAAATAAAAAATAAACAAATTGAGATTGTTAAGATGATTTTTTTATTCATAGGATAAACCAGCTATTATTCCTATAATGACTCCTTCCGACCGAATTTATCTCGACCAAATTTCCCGAAATCACTAATTTCTTTTAATTGATCTTGATCAAACACTGGTCCATCTATACATAATCGCAAACCAACAGGATCAACAGTACATTGACCACACAATCCAATTGCACATTTAAAGTAACGGTCTGCTAAGCAAGCTTCTACTGGGATTGATTGTTTTGTTGCTAGCTTCCATACAGCAAACATCATGAGCTCAGGACCACAAGTATACATTTGATCATATTTTGCTTCACTTGTGATTGCATCTTCCAGGCATTCTGTAGCGAAACCTTTGAAACCATATGTGCCATCATCTGTGCTAGGTTTATATTGGAAATTCTTCTGTTCTTTCATTAATTCTTCAAAATATGAACGAAAAGCCAATTCATCTTTTGATCTTGCCCCATGAAATAATGTAATATTAAGTCCCATAACCACTAATCTTTCTATTAAGAACTTTGTTGGAGCAATTCCTGTTCCTCCTCCAATTACTCCGATTTTATTTCCTTTGATAGTGAATCCTTTTCCGTATGGACCTTTTATTCCAATTTTATCACCTTTCTTTAGCTTATGAAAAGCGGTTGTTGCCGGGCCAATTTTAGCTACTGCAAACATAATCTCTCCTGTTTTCTGAATTGCTCTAGCAATACCCATAGGTTTCTCGTCAACTCCTAACAACCACATCATAGCAAATTGACCTGGTTCTGCAATTTTTGCAATTTCCGGTATAGTTAATGTATAGGATTTCACAGGAACACGACAATCTGGTGGTGTTTCATCACTGATTTTTTCGATTTTTGTAACCTTTAGTAATCCGAGTTTTTTAATAGTCATGTGTTTTTTTCCTCATTCTAATCTTTATGAGCTAAACCCACGATATCAGTAGTTTTGCTAAAACCTTCTGATTTAAGATAATTCTTCAATCCATCAGCTAATTCATTGAAAATTGAGATGTTTACAGGATCCTTACAATAAGATATTGCAGTTCCAACTTGTACTGCAGAAGCTCCAGCGAGTATAAATTCAACGACATCTTCCCAATTGGAAATTCCTCCAACACCAATAATAGGTACTTTATCTCCGAAGGAGGAATACATATCATAAACACATTTTAGTGCTACAGGTTTTACTGCTGGACCTGACAAACCTCCGAACTTGTTAGCAAGAATTGGCTTACGATAATTTATGTCAATAGCCATCGCTCGAAGAGTATTTATTACTACAATACCGTCTGCTCCTCCAGAAACGGCCGCTTCAGCTGGGACACGTAAATCTGAAAGATTGGGAGATATTTTAACATAAACGGGGACCTTTACAATCTTCTTTACTTCTCGAGTAATCTCTTCCACTAATTCTTTGTCTTGACCAATAATGGAACCATATTTTCCTCCATGAGGGCAAGACACATTTAATTCAAAAGCATCAGGATTTCCCTTGAGAAGTGTTTTGGCAACAAGAATGAATTCTTCTGTATCTTTCCCAAAGATACTAGCTATTATTGGTGCGTTTGTTCTCTTCTTGGTTTCAATTATCTCAGTTACGAATTCTTCGCATCCTGGATTTGGAAGTCCCATTGCATTAATTAAATTTCCATTTCCAAGTTCCACAACAGTTGGATTCGGATAGCCTGCTTTTGGTATAGGACCGATGGATTTTGTAGTTATTCCTCCACATCCAGCATTCGCTACTCGAGTCATAACCGAAGCATTTACTCCTAAAACACCAGATGCTAGTATGAATGGATTTTTAAGTTTTAAACTTCCAATTGTAGTCTCAATCAATATCTTAGTTCTCCTTATAGTTTTACGTAGATAGTATATCAAAAAATTTTTGGAGAAAAACGAAAGGAAGGTGAGTTTCTCCTACCAAACATAGAGGTTATCAAAGAAAGCTAAATCATTTGCAAGACTAACCAAACCAATTTGACCTTTTGCAACACGCATATCATAAAATTCTAGGGAAGGTGTTTCTGAATTATCTACATATATTCTAAAATGATCCATGTTAGAATCAATGCGCCAAGTGTACCAAGTATTGTATTCCCTCTCCCAAGCTACTGATGCAATTTTGTGCCAATTGTATCCGTTAGCATCTCCTTCTACATAATGAACCGTTAACTCCCCTGGAAGTATTTGGTCTGTTACAGGGTCAACCCAATCAAAAATATCAATTTCTTCAACATGAGGTCCGTTTCTCGGACTAGGATGATCTTGAGTGTACCAGAGGATGTAAAATTTGGGATATATACCACTGTCATCAAATCTGTAGATGACGCCTGTAGCATCACTACCATTTGTGTTTAAATCGCAGGAAATATTGGCATTAGTGAAATTCAGAAGAGGATTTGAAAGTATCACAAATTGACAATCATTATTTATACAATGCCAATAGGTGTTTCCATCACTTTTGTCTGTAATCCAATCTGAGAGATTGTGATCATGAAAAAGATCATGTACTCCTAATGAGTGATAAGTCCAATTTGTATTCTCAAAGTTCTCAAAATTTTCTCCATAGATAATAGTATTC